>JAWLDD010000032.1:0-13603 GCA_041686815.1 Candidatus Atribacteria bacterium
GCCGTTAGAAGCATATTTTGGATAGCTGCTCCAATGGACTGAGCACTGACCAAATCATCTAGAGTATCATAGGGCGTTCTTGACTCACCTATGTGGCGAAGGTTTGGTGCAAAGACAAAGATATTTACCGGTGCCTTTTTCATTATTGAAAGGCTATGCCGTGCACCTGACAGCATCTTTGATTTTAGTTCAAAGTCATTATCTCTATCAAATCGCTCTATGCCCTGCTCCATGGCATCTAAGACTCTCTCCTTTTCAGTCTCATCCATGATGACAACGAACTTCCAAGGCTGAGAGTTTTTAGAAGAAGGGGCTGCGCAAGCAGCATCTATAAGGGTTTCTATCTGTTCTCTAGTTATAATATCAGGCTTAAACTTTCTAATGCTTCTCCTCGAATGAATGGCTTCTGTTACAGTCATTTTTCTACCACTGGTATCCATACCTCACAATACTCCATTCCATCGTCATCCATATAATACATTTCAAATTCCGGAGCACAGTCATGCATGTAGCCTGAAGTGGGGAACCATTCGGTAAAAATCCTCTTCCAAACATTGGGTATTGCGTTGGAGGTATCGGGTTGTGTATACTTCTCGGTGGTAAACACAGCCCATAAGCAGGAGGGTATCTCAAGTACTGTAAACTCATCTCCCACACCACCTTCAGGTGTAAAAGAGAAGATCATGTAAGGGAAGGAATCCTTTCCAGTGTCCCGATAGCACATAACTGCATTGACAGGCATAAGACCTGTACTGCCTTCCTTCCATTCTATACCCGAAGCTTTGGCTATTTTGTCAACCATTCCATTTTTATAGCATTCTTCCCAAAACTCTGGTACTTCTATAAAATTTTTACCATCAACATTGTTAATGACTTTCTCTACGCCGAATACCGAAAAACCATCTTTCCTCTCGATCCTATAATTCATCTCTACATCCCCTTTAATTGAAATTTGAAAGGATATGCGCGGATAGGCTTTAAGCTTAGCTCCTTCTGCTCTTGCCTGAGATGGAGAAATACCGTGAAGCTTTTGAAAGGCCCGTGAAAATGACTCATGGGTCTCGTATCCATATTTCAGTGCAAGGTCAATTATTTTAACATCACTTTTCTGCAGCTCGAAGGCAGCTAGAGTAAGCCTCCTTCGCCTTATGTACTCCGATAATGGTACATCGGTTATAAAAGAAAACATCCTCTGAAAATGATAGACAGAGCAGCAGGCTTTTTTAGCTACCTCTTCAAAGTCTATCTCCTGGTCTAGGTTTTCTTCTATATAATCCATTGCACTATTTAAACGCTCAAACCATTCCATGCTCTCATACCCCTCACTGACTTAAGTATACCTAAGTGTAATCAATATGACTTGACTTTTCATGCACCAAAATATCAACCTACACTAAAGTGGGTTAAATAGAGATAAAAGTGGGTTAAATAGAGATACCTGTGATATCTGTATTTCGACTTATTATGTCTTCGCAAACCTTTCGAAGCCTTGGTAGAAAGTCTATAACCTGCTGACCACGGCTAATAAAATCCTGCCTAGAGGTTATGCCAAGATCTGCTACAAAATCCTCAAAAGCAGGCATAAGGGGATTCTTGATATCAGGTGTACCGTCCACATCTAAAATCTTATGACATCTGGCAAAGGTAGCACCTATCCAAAATACCGCTTCCCTGTGAAAACCTGATTTGATGAGATCCATGCTTCCGTCGATGGCAATAGGCCGTGCCGTGGCAGTTATGTCGCTGCTAAAGGGAAAAGGCGTCTTTGCTACAGCTACAGTGGCATCAAAAGTCTTAGACAGATTTATAAGATGCTTTTCCACAGCCTTAGGGCTTAGATCTTTACAGCCCAGTAGCTCCAACATTTCCAAATAAAAGTCCTCATAACCGTATTCTAAAAGAACCTCACGTGTCCTAAGATAGCGGAGCCTGACGGTAGGATTTTTAAGTGCAGCTACCAAAATGGCGTGGGTAGTTATCCCCGTGGGAAAGATCCAAGACGTCACCAGATCATGATATGGGGCAGATATGTTCATGTTCTCTATCCCATTTTCTATCTTCCTAAAAACATTTTCGCATCTACGACGTACCCATACTGCATCTGCAAAATGCGCTGATATCTCTTCTTGAAGCTCGGTCAACCATCCAGTAGGATCTGCTATGATGGTATTTACCCTAAAGCTGCCTGCAAGGTAATAGGTCTCTAAAACCTTCTCTGCTGAGGACAGCTGATGCTGGGATATATAGGATATCTCAAGGAGTACACCTTTGTGTAAAAGCTTACCAAGTTTTAAAGGCGGTTCCTCAGATTCAGTGACGATGGCAATGTCTACATCTGAGGATGGAGGAAGCTCAGCATCATCTAGCATCCCCACTGTAGAGCCGCTTATATAGGCTCCTAAAAATCCTTCCTTGTCTGCTGCATTATCCATAACCCATTCAGTGGCAATGGCTCTGGCTTGTCCAATCTTCATAAAAATCATCTCCAAATCATTCCAATGTAGTATGACACCTTATGCTAGCGCAAAGCATTGTTTCTTCAATAAAGTATTATACCTATATTTAAACCTCGTGCCAAGCTAGTAGGCATATGAAGCGAAAGCTCTCGATGGGTTGTCAATCATTATAGTATCAATTATATCTCGTGATACTCCTCTTTCTTCCATCATAGGGATAAATCTATCCATTAGGTAAGTATAGGGCCTTATGTTACCACCATTGACTTCTCCTACGTTATACCAACCAGAATCCTGAGAAAGAAGTATTTGCTTTTCATATCCTGCATCAAGCAACTTTAAAAGTGGCAACATATGCTTCTCTTCTGTACCCATCGCTATATTGTCAAGTTCAATCCATGCGCCTTGCTTCGCAATCTCAATCAAAATATCATGATTTTCTTCAAGTTGAGCGTGGACGTATATCCATTTTTGAGGATATACTTGTGTCTCGTCCAATATATCCAATATCTGCATAGCTGCGACTCCATCTTCTGTATGGGTAGCAATTGTCAACCCTGTATTAATGGAGGTGATAGCAGCTGCTTTTATAACCTTTTGTTGTATTGGTGGTAGCTCGCCAGAGTTAGATGCTGTTTTTATAAATCCTGGTTTTATATTAGTACCATCTATCCCATTAACAAATTCATCAATCCATTGTTCTGCCAACTCAGCAGGATCCAATATAGATGTTTGTGCGGGAAGGTAAGGTTCCTTGTACTGCCCTGTATTGGTAATTATATGAAGACCAGATAGTTCTGAAAGCTTAGCTAAAATTTCCACGTCCCTTGCCAAATACATAGGCGTACAATCTATAAAGGTCTGAACTCCATACTCCTTTATTTCCAATAGGTATGGCAGCATAGTTTCGATGACATCATTATAACTGTATCTGTGCTTTCCTGATTCGGCTGCACCAATAAAATCCACCATAATATGCTCATGGGATAATGTTATTCCCATTTCCTCGGGAGCTATTGGTCCATTAACAGTAATAATTCTTTTCATTTTTATACTCCTCCTATTTCCCTTCAAGATCCTGGATTTTTCCATTACATCCTGGTAATGATCAGGTTACCCGACTCATATTTTTTTAGCCCTCTATAGAAAAACCAATAAGCCAGTGTGCAATAAAGAATTGATGCACCCAGCATAATTAGCAGCCACATAATATCAAAGCTCCTAGCCAGTTTAAGAGGAACGTGAACTATGAAGGATGCAGGGATCAATGTAAACATCAAAGCCCTCACAAAACCATGATATATACCCTGGGGATAGATACAAAAGTTTATTATAAACTCTAGTGCCATATCTCCGATTAAGGAAGCATCACCAAAGTAAAATGTAAAGGTATGAGCTGTTACCGAGATAGCTGTCATGAGTAGCCCACCCACTATGGTGCCACCTAAAAACATTATCCATGCCATCCCATCACTGCTATGGGTAAGAGCCATGAGCACAAAGCCATATACTAAATCACCCCAAGCACTTAGGGATGTTCTAGCACATAAAAGGCTTACCAGCACATCTTTGGGCTGCAGCAAGAAGGTGTCCAGCTCACCACTTACGATTAAACGAGTGATACCGTTCATGTTGCCAAAGAGTATATTGGATGCACCAAATGCGGATGATGTTAAGGCCCATATAAACATTACATCCCTAAAGTCATATCCCCCTATGCGTCCACCTATTTGTTCAAAGGCTATCCACCAGAAAAACACAAAGCTGGCATTGGATAGCGCTATGCCAAAGGCTTGCAGTAAAAAGCTGCTACGGTATTCCATGGCAGAAGCCAAATTCACTTTGAAATAGAGGCCAATGAGTCTAAATATCTTGCCAAGACTTTTCATAAAATCATCCTCCTTTCCCCTGTACCCCTGTAGCCCCTATCCCCCATGGGCTTGAATGCCCTTGATGCCGTAGCCATACATCATCATGGATAATATAATGGCTACAAAGACCCATAGGATTTGTATAGGCACTACAGTCCAGAATAGATCCCAGCTAAAAGCGACAACTAGGCGGGCAGGTGCCCATGTTACATAAGAAAAGGGAAGCCACTTGGCAATGTTTTGAAGCCATAGGGGCAAAAATTCTACGGGTATAAACATTCCAAGCATAAACACCAGCTTTTGATATATGAGGTAAAATGCAATGTTTTCCTCCAAGCGAAAAGCTGTCAGCCCCAAAGTCATCAGAATAAAAAAGTTCATTATAATGCCCAGGATCACTGAAATCAAAGCAAAAGGCAAGGTGGTAAATCTAAATCCAGGGATAGGTCCTACCATCACCAGCCCCAATATAATAGCCAGCACTCCACAGATCAAAAAGTTAAACACCATCACACCCAAAGCATTGAAAAACTGGTATATAACATATTTATAGGGCCGGTTTAGCTGGTATGCAATGCTTCCGGATTTTACATCATCATTCATCTGATGGAATATATTGCTTCGACTGCCAAAACCGATGAGCTCTGTAATACATAGATACCATACAATCTGGGTTAGGGAGTACCCTGATACCTGACCTTCCTGATATATAGCTCTCCACAGATTAAAAAAGACAAAGATAAACAAGGAATAAAACAGCAATCCTCCTAGGATATTGCTTCGATAGACAAAAGCATTTTCAAGACTGATCCGGAAAACGGTGAAATACTTCCGAAGAGCTTTCATGATTCCACACCTCCGCTACTTTTAAATATAGCAGAGATAATCTCCTCCATCGGAGGATCTGACACCGTGATATCAGCTACACCGCCTTGAGCGATAAGCCAACGCATGACATCATCGATGGGACGTATGCGTGTATCCACCGATAAGCGAGCTGCTGTCTTGCCTTCCTTTTCCAGCTTTACTCCTTCAGGAACATCCAAATGCCGAGGCATGTCAAAACGTACAGCTATAATCTTGCGATTTAGATAGTCGTATTTTAGCTTCTTCACAGGTTGGTCTAATATGATACGTCCTTGGTCGATAATAATGGCGCGCCTGCATACCTGCTCAACATCACCGGTATCATGGCTGGTCAAAAATATGGTGGTGCCCTGTTCCCTGTTCATGCGCAGTATAAGTTCACGAATGCTTTGCTTTACTACTACATCAAGTCCAATGGTGGGTTCATCCAAGAATAGTATATCCGGAGCATGGAGCAAGGAAGCTGCTACTTCACAGCGGATTCTCTGACCCAATGACAGCTTTCGTACCGGTGTTTTAAGGAGATCGCCCAGCTCAAAGAGTTCCGTAATCTCCTTAACACGTTTATTAAGGATAGCTTTATCAATATCATAGATAGCTCCTAGCAAGGCGAAGCTATCTGTAGGGGGCAGATGAAACCATAGCTGAGACTTTTGTCCAAAGACGGTCCCGATTCGGTAGGATAATTTCTGCCTCTCTGCAACGGGATTGAGTCCAAGAACCGATATCTCACCGCTAGTTGGATGGAGTATACCAGTGAGCATCTTTATGGTAGTGGATTTTCCTGCGCCGTTTGGGCCAATAAAGGCTAAAATTTCGCCTTGTTTTACCGAGAAGCTTATATCATGGACAGCATGAACTTCCTTGTAGGTAGGCTTTAGCAGTGCGCGAAATGATCCTCCAATCCCTTCCTCCTTAATCCTAGCCCGGTATATCTTGTTCAGATTCTTTGCCTCGATGACATACATGACCCTCTCCCCCTCAATATTGATACACAAAAGCCGCATTGATGGTCTGTACATCTATGCGGCCAGTGTTAGAGTTATTATATTATTATAGTTACATTATATGATATGGTCAACAGTTTTATCCAGAATTATATATTATTTAACAGCTAGGCTCATCTTGGCAAAGGGCATTGTTCTAGTTGCCAATTCTGAGATACGGACTTTTTGGAAACCGTCAACCCCAGATTTAATCATGTCATTTAATGGACTAATCCACTTTTCGGGTAACTCCTTGGCACCTACCATCATACCAATAATCGAACCTGTAGTAGCTCCATTACAATCGGTATCAAATCCTGCTAGATTGGCTATGCCTATGGTCTTTTCAAAGTCCTTTTCCCCATAGAGTAGTGCTATAGCTACAATCATTGCATTGGATATGGTATGGCACCAATCATGTCCATAGGACTCATCATAGATTTCATGAACCTTGTCTACAGCTTCCTCCCAATTGGTAATACCATTGTCCTTCCAGGTTAGGACTTGGGATATAGCTTCTGCCAGACGACTGTTTTTGGGTATCTCAGATAGTCCGACTTTTATTATCTCTTCAACGTCATCCATCACAGCTGCTGCAGATAACATGGCTGCGACCCACATCTCACCATATATCCCGTTCTTTATGTGGGAGATGCTTGCGTCCCTCCAAGCAAATTCCGCTCCAAGCTCGGGATAGCCAGGGGTTATGTAACCGAAAAAGTCTGCCCTAATCTGTGCCCCGATCCATTCTCTATAGCAGTTTCTAAAGCTCGCGGATTTGGGAGGCATGATGAGGTTGACCAGGTTCTGGTAGGCAACCCGTTCGGCGGTACAGGTGTGAAGTATAGGTAGATTGGTAAGCCAGGACTCAGCAACATCTTCGGGTGTAAAGTCTAAGCCATAGTTCTCCAGGATACTGAGACCTATTATGGTGTAGTTGGTATCGTCATCCTCTACCATATGTTCCACATTGTTTATCCAGTTTATCTTTCTTGAGCCATAAACAGAGCCTTTATCCTTTATACCATACTTTTCTCTAAGCTCAGGGGAAATGTCAGAAGAGATATAGTATTTAAAGGGGTAGTTGTCAGTTTCTTTGGCCAAACCCACTATACGCTCTCTTTTCCATCCTTCAATTGGCTGTCCCAACAGGCAACCGCTGCATCTTCCAAGCCAAGCCCCCAGAATCTTGTCGTATAATCTATCGTCGGACAACTTAACATCCATTCTTCTAGGTCCATCGGGTCTGGCCTTCCTTATCCCTTCCAAATCCGATGGTTCATCATAGGGATATCCTTCTTGTACCGGAAGTTTACTCAGCTCATCAAGTAGGGCTGCAGCTCTCACTTCTCTTTCCTGTGGATCAAGGGCCTCCAAAGCCTTAACCTTTTCCTCATAGCCTGAGATGTCCTTGCCTTCATCCCTGCACTGGGAAAGTTCAATGCCTAGTCTCTCATAATTGCTTAACCAAACTGTGTTCATATCCCAAGACCTCCATTCGATATTTAGCTATATATGATTATACATGACTATAGATAATCTTCATAGGTTCAATTTTCCAATCTCCCTTGGATGATGAGCCTGTGAGTAGCTTTGATAAAGGGATGGCAGGTAATGAGGGTAACGATGCTCTCATTGCCTTCGTCCTCAAGTACAGATACATCGCTGGGCTTAACCACCACTTTGTTATATATCTTGTAGACATATTGACCCCTCTTGGTGATTATAGTAAACTCATCCCCTATATCTAATTCGTCCAATCTGTTGAACATCCTGCCATAGGTATGACTCCGATGCCCAGCAAGTGCTGCGTTTCCAATTTCCCCGAGTGGTGCAGTGCCCTTTATATGTCCGATTCCCTTCTTCAGCGTAGCCTTGTCGGTGCCCTCTAATATGGGAAGATTGGCATCGATTATATCGATCTTTATAATACCTATAACGCCGAGTTCCAGCTCATATTCTACCTCCTCAGTATGGGAGATATCATCATGTACATCATCATGAATACCCTCATTGATATCATCTACTCCAGCGGCAGCTTCTTGAGTAGCGGCAGCATCCAAACGCTCTTCAACCATAGGGTAATAGTCCTCTGCCATCTGCTGTTCCCATTCCTCAAGGAGCTTATCCTGCCAGTATTGGGCATACCACTCCCGATATAGGGGATAGCCTATAAAGGCCAGTCCCGATATTATCAATAGATAAGATAATAGCTTTCTCATCTACGCTTCCCCCTGTACTTAATTACATATATAATCAATTCTACCCCAAAAAGGGAAAACCTCTAACCATATTAAAATAGTTAGAGGTTTATAATTCATATATAATGAGTCTATATATATCTTATGCACCAAGGAACATCTCTATGTCTTCATCAACCTCACCGATACCGGCTATACCAAAATTCTCAACTAAGACCTTGGCAACGTTGGGGGACAAGAATCCTGGCAGGGTTGGTCCAAGGTGTATGTTCTTAACTCCCAGGTACAATAGTGCCAGCAGCACGATAACCGCCTTTTGCTCATACCAAGCAATGTTGTACACTATGGGTAGCTCGTTGACGTCTTCAAGGTTGAAGATCTCCTTTAGCTTAAGGGCTATAAGTGCCAGGGAATAGGAATCGTTGCACTGTCCTGCATCCAATACCCTTGGAATTCCGCCGATGTCCCCTAAGTTCAGCTTGTTGTATCTGTACTTGGCACATCCAGCTGTCAGGATTACAGTATCCTGAGGCAGCTTCTTGGCAAACTCGGTGTAGTAATCTCTGGACTTCATCCTTCCGTCACAGCCTGCCATAACGAAGAACTTTCTGATGGCTCCAGTCTTAACCGCCTCAACAATCTTATCAGCCAGGGCAAACACCTGGTTGTGGGCAAAGCCACCAACGATGGTTCCCTTTTCAATCTCAGTGGGAGCATTGAGCTTCTTTGCTAGCTCTATGATCTGTGAGAAATCCTTCTTGCCATTCTCATCGGGCTCAATATGAACACATCCTGGATATCCCGTTGCGCCAGTAGTAAAGATCCTTGACCTTACCTCTTCACTTCTCGGAGGTACTATGCAGTTGGTGGTGAATAGGATGGGACCGTTGAAGGATGCAAACTCTTCGATCTGTTTCCACCAAGCGTTACCATAATTGCCTACAAAGTGATCGTACTTCTTAAAGGCAGGATAGTAGTGGGCAGGTAGCATCTCACCATGGGTATAGACATCAACTCCGGTACCTTGAGTCTGCTCCAACAGTTGTTCTAGATCCGTTAGATCGTGGCCGGATACCAAGATGGCTGGGTTGTTTCTTACACCAATATTGACTTCGGTAATCTCTGGGTTCCCGTATTTTGAGGTGTTGGCTTCATCAAGCAAGGCCATGGCTGCAACGCCCTTCTCGCCTGTCTTTAGGGTAAGTGCAACCAAATCATCTACAGTCAGACTATCGTCAACGGTTGCTGCAAGAGCTTGGTATACAAAGGCGTATAGGTCATAGTTCTCATTGCCGATGTTGAGAGCGTGGTGGGCATATGCTGCAAGACCCTTTAGACCATAGGTTATCATTTCTCTAAGGGATCTTATGTCCTCATTCTCTGTGGACAATACACCTACTTTAACAGCCTTTACTAGCATGGACTGTCTGTCGGTTACTGTAAAGGTAGCACAATCATGTAGCTCTACATCACCTATTTTAGCTCTTAATTCATCCCTTGTAGCTAGCAGTTTTCTAATTTCTTTTTCAATAGCATCGTCATCGAAGTTGGCATTGGTAATGGTTACGAAAAGACCATTTAGCATATCATGGTTTACCTTGCCAAGTTCTTTAACATCCAAGCCGCCCTTTACTACTATCTCAGAAATACCCTTTAGAGTGTAGATAAGTAGATCTTGAAGGTTGGACACTTCAGGTGTCTTACCGCATACTCCACGGACTGAACAACCTGTCCCCTTTGCGGTTTCCTGACATTGATAACAAAACATGTTCATATTCGTACCTCCTTGTATTCCATCCTAAGAAATTTTCTTAAGATATATTTTCTTAATTTCATATCAAACTCACATTTTGTATTATAAAGAAGCTGAGGAACAATGTATGTAACATTTGTTACAAATAGTTTTATAAAGTCAAATCTTTTTGAGTAGGTATAGGATACAAAATAGAGCAGCTATTGTATTTAGATATTGTATGTTGCTTTAGAATTTAGAAGGCGTGGTAGCTTACTGGGATGTGGGGAATAAGAGGCTGCCTATGGCAGCCCTTACTCAGACTATCCAAATGAAATAGTACAATTATTGTCCGCTAACTTTAAGCTCCAATTGATCCAATAGTTCCAAATATTTTTCCTGAACATTTTCTTCTCTAGCCTTTTCTTCAAAGGCATAGCTTTCGTCGTTAATCTTGCTTAGGGTTTCCTCAGCCAGATTATTTCTAGCGAATTCATATACCACATTGTCTTCCTTGTCAATATGACGGTTCAAAAGATCTGCATAGCTCATGGCATTGCCGATAACATCGAGTTTGGCTTCCTCGTCGCCACTCAAAACCTTAATCACAGCTTCTTCCAATTGTTTGGTGTACAACCTGCCCAAATCGTGTTCCACCAACATACCGTGGGTGACAAGCTTCTCAGCTGCAGGTCCCAGCTCTTCGGCCATTCTGTTAAAAAGCATCTTTTCCTCTTTCCCATGGTGGTGGTTATCGGCATAATTTCTTATAAAGTCGATGATTTTGAAAAAGTCTTGGTACTCAATTTCCTGACCTTTCAGTATACCGCTACAGTATTTTCTTACAACTGCTAGCATCCGCTTTATATTTCTATGCTCCTCTACCATTAAACTAATGCTATCCATGGTGCTTAAACCACCTTATTTAGTTCTTCTAACAGCACATCTATATTTATGCCGTGTACTATTGCCGCTTCCTCCAAAGACTCAGCTTGAGCTGATGGGCATCCTATGCATCCCATATTAAATCCAAATAGGGTCTCTATGACCTGTGGATATTCCCTCAATATCTGTCCTATTGTCATTTCCTTGGTTATTTTCATGATAAATTACCTCCTACTTTTTTATATTTCTTTATTTATAGTCTTCATATAAATAAACATTTTATTTGTTCTGTAATCATATTACATGATTTTTTGTCGTAAAGCTGTGACCTTGCTCACAATTTTGAAATTTATCGGTTGTAGTTTTTTTTAATCTTGCTTATAATTGAGGTAATGTTAATTTATCATAATCCTTAATTTTACGGAGGTATCACCAATGAAGATAGGTTTAGTGGGATTGCCATCTACGGGCAAGACAACATTTTTCCAACTGTTAACTAAAAATCTGTCCGGTGCTGATCAAAGCAAGGCCGAGGCCAATGTTGGTATTGCAAAGGTACCGGATAGTCGAATAGATTTTCTAGCGGAGATTTATAAGCCAAAAAAGACTACATACGCAACCATCGAGGTTATCGATATCCAGGGAATCCAGCCTTCTGGGACATCGGGAAAGAGCTCATCTCTCCATTTTCTTGAGGCAGTGCGTCAGGTGGATGCTCTTGTACATGTGGTCAGAGCCTTTAGGGATGACAATGTCTTTCACACAGAGGGCGAGATAGATCCCCTGCGGGACATAGAGACAGTCAATATGGAGCTTCTCTTTGCTGACCTTGGAGTAATGGAAAACCGTATTCACCGTATTGAAACCAGTAAAAAGATAACCAAGGAAAACCAGAAGGAACTTGAGCTTATAAAGCGATGCAAGGAATGCCTGGAAAATGAAGGACTTCTCTACAATATGGACCTGACCGATGAGGAAAGGCAGATGCTTAAGACCTTTAATTTTCTCACCGAGAGACCTCTCATCCTACTGATCAACATGGATGAGGATCAGTTTATGTCCGGTGACTATTACCGAAAGGACGAGGTTATGGCATATGCCAAGGAAAAGAACATTCCCGTGGTAGAAGTGTGTGCTAAAGTAGAGCTGGAAATTAGTGAACTGGAAGCAGAGGACAGAGCTCTGTTCATGGAGGAGCTGGGCATCGAAGAAACAGGCACCAGCAAACTGGCTTCAGCTGCCTATGATCTTCTAGGACTCATATCCTTTTTGACTGTAGGCGAGGATGAAGTACGAGCCTGGCCTATAAAGGCTGGAACCAATGCCAAGGAAGCTGGTGGCAAGATCCACTCCGATATCGCCCGAGGGTTTATCCGTGCCGAGGTAGCAAAGTTTGAAGACTTTAAAGCTCACGGTTCCATGCAAAAGCTTAAGGAAAAAGGCCTTGTACGGCTAGAAGGCAAGGAAGCCATAATCGAAGATGGAGATATTATCAATTTCAGGTTTAATGTTTGATCCTTTCTATACCTAAAAGGGGGAGCGCTGGCTCCCCCTTTTATTTAAGTACTTAAAAGAATATTTCCTCTTTTACATTTTACAAAAACTCGGGCTCAATAAGTCCGTAGTTGCCATCCCTTCGTTTGTATAGGACGTTTACTTCATCGGTGCTTGCATTGGTAAATACGAAGAAACTGTGACCTAGCAATTCCATCTGCAGTGCAGCCTCTTCTACGTTCATAGGCTTAACAGCAAATCGTTTTGTCTTGACTATCTTCGGCTCATCCTCATCTTCAAAAGGTATATCCTGGCTGAAAAGAGGTGCGTCATTTTTAAAGGCTCCTGTCTTTATTCTTCTCCCAAGGCGAGTTCTATGCTTTCGAATCTGCCTCTCCAACTTATCTAGTACCTTGTCAATAGATGCGTACATATCGTCGGTGGCTTCTTCTCCTCTTATAACCACTCCGTTGAAGGGAATGGTCACCTCTATAATGTGCCTATAACCCTCCACTGACATGGTTACTTGGGCTTCCACCTCGTCGCCAAAATAGCGTCCCAGTTTTGAAACCTTCTTATTCACTTGGTTCCTCAATGAATCGGTGATCTCCAGATTTTTGCCACTCAGATTGATCTTCATACCGGTCAGCTCCTTTCAACCATTTGTTTGAACCTACTTGTTAAAATGATATGCTATCCTTATTAGATTCTTACCCCTTTTTATTATTTTCTAAACTTTGAAAATTATTATTAGACAAGGAATTTGTTGGAAATATGGTTCAAACATTGTCGTTTAATGTAATATTATAACTACTTTTGTTGTTTTTCACAATAATATATTAGGTTGTGGCATAATATCCATGGGGGTGAGGCTACTATGACTATAGAGGAGCTGATCGATGCAGTTGAGAAAGAGCGAGAACTTCTATCCGACATCATCAGTGATAAAGACACAGATCTACAAGATGGTGAAGTTCTCGCTCAAAGCCAACAATTGGACAAGCTTATCTTGGCTTATCTCCGCATCAGAACAGCAAAAACAAATCTTAAAAAAGGCTTCCATCAAGCATTGCTACGCTGACGAAGCCTCAAAAACGTCCCTATTCTAGGG
>JAWLDD010000033.1:0-13425 GCA_041686815.1 Candidatus Atribacteria bacterium
TGTTGTCTTGCCATGGTCAACGTGCCCTATGGTTCCAATATTTACGTGAGGCTTTGTTCTTTCAAATTTTGCTTTTGCCATTTTTTCCTTTTCCTCCTTCGTGACCCGGCAACAATTTTTATTATGTAACCACTAATTACACATAGCCAGGCGTTTCATAAATTGTTGGTTATATAAGAATGGAGCCCACGACCGGACTTGAACCGGTGACCTCCGCCTTACCATGGCGGCGCTCTACCTGCTGAGCTACATGGGCTTGTTAGTTATTAGATGTTGGATGTCGGAAGTTGGACGCCGGAATAATTCTAACCTCTAACTTCTAACTTCAAACCTCTAAAATATGGAGCGGGTGATGGGAATCGAACCCACGTAGCCAGCTTGGGAAGCTGGTATTCTACCATTGAACTACACCCGCATGTTGTCGTTTCGCAATTGCTATGCGAAAGGATCATCATGACTGTCGTTCGGCGAACACATTATATTGTATATCCTTTGATTGCTTTTGTCAACAGTTTTTTTTAAATTATTCTCTACCCTCTAAATAGCGCTCTACCTTTCTTTTTACCCGTTGCAAGGCGTTATCTATGGACTTTACGTGCCTGTCCAATTCTGCAGCAATCTCCTGGTATGTTTTGCCTTCCAGATAGGAGGTTAGAACTTCCAATTCCAAATCGCTTAACAACTCTTCGATTACCTCTTCAATATTGCTAAATTCCTCCTGCCTAATTATAAGCTCCTCTGGATCAGTAACCTTGGCACCGGATATCACGTCCATAAGGGTCCTGTCGGATTCTTCGTCGTATATAGGCCTATTCAAAGAAACATATGAATTAAGAGGTATATGCTTTTGACGAGTCGCAGTCTTAATAGCGGTAATAATCTGTCTGGTGATACACAGTTCGGCAAAAGCTCTGAAGGATGAGAGCTTGCCAGGCCGGAAGTCCCGAACAGCCTTGTATAGGCCGATCATTCCCTCTTGGATTATGTCTTCGCGATCCGCACCTATAAGAAAATAAGAACGTGCTTTGGCCTTTACAAAATTCTTGTATTTGTTTAAAAGATGTTCTAAAGCATATGAGTCTCCATTTAAAGCCATCTCAACTACATCTTCATCCATCATAAGATCGTAGCTTTCCATTCTCTTATCGGCTGTACCGACCTCCACCAAAATCCCCCCACCAAAAATCCAAGTTTTACAAGGCTAGCTATTGTCTATATGTAATTAATTATATATTACATAATCCCGGCAAGTCAAGCTATCTTTTCCTTCTCCAAGCCTCTAATTTGCCCAAGATATCGGGATCAATCCTATCACCCAAGTTGTTGGTATTGACTTCCTTTTTCAGGATGTATTTTCTGTCCCTTTCTCTCCTAAGCCTTTGTATTTCATCTCGAAGTTCCCTAGCAGACATTCGGATTCCACCTCTAGACATTATTATGGTCTGTTCCAAAAAATCCGAAGTAGCTACCCATACGTTTTTGTTCTTGCTGTGCTCATTTACCCATCTCTCAATATAATGGTCAGCAGTCTCGTGTTTTTTGGTATATACCACCTGAACCTTTCCGTATTGCTCTGTATGGCCGAGTGGGGAATCGGTCATGTGCGCATCAAACACTATGATTACCCCAATCCCCTTATATCCTTGATAGTCCCTTAGGATATCAACAAGCCTTTGTCTAGCGTCTTCGAGACTGTCATCAGCAATTTTTTTTAGTTCCGGCCAAGCATTTATTACATTATACCCATCTACAACCAGATATTCTCTCAAAACCCCTTCATCCTTTGTCCCTTTGCCTAGCCGTCTCATACATCAAGACCCCCGCTGCCACCGAAGCATTTAAAGAAGATATTCTGCCCTTAAGTGGAATTCTTATTAAGAAATCGCATTTCTGTTTGACAAGGCGGCCAAGTCCCTTGCCTTCACTTCCAATAACCAGAGCTATAGGTCCTGTCAAGTCTTTTGAAGTATACAGGTCCCCCTCCATATCAGCGCCAACTACCCATATGCCATGATCCTTCAATTTGTCTATGGTATCGGAGATATTTGTAACTTTAGCTACGGACATAAATTCTATAGCACCAGCAGACGCCTTTATAGCTGCAGGGGTCAACCCAACTGCTCGTCTTTTGGGGATAATAATGCCATGGGCTCCGCAGCATTCAGCTGTCCTGATAATTGATCCAAGGTTGTGAGGGTCTGTAATTTCATCAAGTATAATGATGAAAGGCGGTTCGTTCTTCGCAGAAGCCTGCTTTAAAATATCCTCCACTTCCACATAGGAGTAGGGCGTTACAAAGGCTATGACTCCTTGATGAGCACCATTTGTCATAGAAAGCTCATCCAGCCTTCTTCTATCCACTTCCTGAACCACTACCCCGCGCTCTTTAGCCTTTTGGATGATTTCCAGGATGGAGCCTTCCCGACTCGTCCGGGCAATCAAGATTTTCTCCACTGTTCTGCCTGACCGAAATGCCTCCAATACAGGATTTCTACCTTCTATCTGATTTTCATTTGGTGTGCTCTTTCCTTTACGGTTCATTAATCTACCTGCTCCTTTTATAGCTCTTTAAAAAATTGCCTTACTTCATCGGCCTGCCCGCAGGTCATCCTTCCCTCCGGACATTTGCCTCTAACGCACCCCGGACCGGCCTGCCCAAACAGGTTTGGTGCTATCTCTTTGACCAAACGAAGCATTTCAATGGCCAGTTGTCTGATCTCCCATTGGGCACGATTACAGCACCTCAGGCTAAAAAAGTGCAATAATTCCCGTGCATTCATGGTTACGATAAACTTTGTCTCGGCAGCATTGGGCAATACAAAGCGTGCATCTTCATTTGATTTTTCACCTTTATTGCCAAGTGCATCAACCCATTCATCGTACCAATTCTGGATTTGAGCCATCTGATTTTGGTATTTTTCAACGTATTCTGTTCCCAGCTCAGCGATGCTTGGGGGAATTATGTAATTAAAAGTTCCCTGTCCCTGGGATTGTTCGCTAACATATCGTTGGGATTTAACGCTAAAACTAGCTATGCGATGTCTAGTTATTTGGGCTAACAGACTTCTGGACACTCCCTCCACCCCAAAGGTAAAGCTGGCGTGCTCTACAGGGGATAGATGCCCCATATCCATCAGCCTCTGCAAAAACCGGGTCTGATCATTTTGGTCAATGCCCTGCATCAACTCGTCAATGTCAGCATTGGAATAACACAGTTTAGCCCCCATAGCTATAACCTTCTCCGGTTCCGGTGTATATCTTAGTAATCTTACTTTCAGTTTGACCTCACTCATTACAATACTCCTCCCACAATCTGGTCTACATATGGCATGGTACTATCTATCCTTGCCGGCTTTGAGTATCCATTTGCCTATCTCTATAAGACGGTCCCTTTGTTCCGTTAAATACAAATAGCCCAATAGGGCTTCAAAACCGGTGGCATACCTATACTCACCTACATCTGCATTCTTGGGTATAGTCCCTGATTTGGCATTACGACCTCTTCGAACTATATTTTTCTCCTGATCAGTAAGCTTTTCAAATATATCCTCCAAGGTATGAGCCTGAGCACCAGCGCTGACAAAATTAATGGCCTGATGGTGAAGATTGTGAACAGTAACGGTATTGCTCATGATTAAATAAGTCCTTACCAACAGATCATAGATGGTGTCCCCAATATAAGCCAGCACCAAGGGGTTCATCATTTTAACCTTGCTGGGCTCTAAGGTATTTCCGGTTAACTCTTTCAATTCATCCAACAGTTTATCCATAAAATCCTCCATAGTATTATATCCTATAGTATACCATGTACCGCACTAAAGATAAACAAATTTAGCTGTTCGTAACTAAAACTGAGGATATTGAAGGAAAAAGTGTAGAGATATAGCAAAAGAGGAATGCCTTTTTGACATTCCTCTTTTTTAGGTCATTCGAGATCTCCCCTACTGTCTGTTACGACAGCCTTTAGGCCATCAAAGACCTATATGCTACCTTGTTATGACAACCGGTGTTCCAACGGATACATAATTATAGATCTCTTCTACGTCCTTGTTGGTAAGGCCTATGCAGCCCCATGTCCAATTGCCCCCAAACTCGGGAACATCTCCGCCGTGGATACCGATTCCGCCGCCTAAGGCAGTACGCTGGGGAGGTGTCTGCTTGTTGTTTATAGCCCATACTATACTGTCACGAGTTGCTTTATCTATAATACCCTGATCCAATCCACGGTCTGCATCCTCTATATTGGGATAGCTAAGTCTCATCCATCTGCTGCCCAGATACTTATCAGCCGGATCTAAGACGGATTTCTCGGTGATATAAAAAGTTCCTTCCGGAGTCTTTCGATCTCCTTGTATATCTTTATCTCCCATTCCGCCTTCTCCAAACTGAGCTTTGTATACCTTTATTTTGGTATCTCCTCTATATATAGCCAGTTTTTGGTGACTCTTCTTGATGACTATCTTTATCTGGTCTACAAGGTCTTCGGGAATAATTAGCTTTTGCCCGGGCAAGATCAAATCTGATGCCAAACCATTATCCCGCTTCAATTGGCTTACTGTTGTGTTATATCTTTGGGCAATTAGATAAAGACTATCACCCTTTTTAACGGTGTAGGTATTTGCATCAGTCCCTGCATTGGCAGCCGATGCGACCTTAACATCATTTTCTCCACCGGTTAATACCAATACACTAAAGAAAACTCCCATTACCATAACAATGGACAAAAAAATAGGCAAGCTCCTTTTCATCTTCTTTACCCCCTTACATAGAACTATAAGATTATAGCTTGTCCGAAATATGAGTTAAAAGCTTAATAACTCATCTATTCTATACCCTGCTGTAAACATATTTTAGTTAACATAATGTATTGTATCATAGATATGGGATGATTTCTAAAGGTAATTGACGGCCTTATTGCATAATAGTGTTAAAAGACAATCTTGTAAATAGCATAGATAAATATAAAAATGCCATTGAATATAAATACGGCTTGAACACTATAAATTTGAATGATGATATAGGCCAAAACTATACCGATGATTCTGGCCATATTGCTCACTATATTGTTAATACCAACTATTCTAGCCACCACAGCTTTGTTGGATTCTATATGTATACCAGTCCACAGAAAAATTTCAACAAGAAAATGGGAGGTTCCCTCCATTATCAATATGGGTAAAACATATGCAAACTCATTGGCTAGGCCGTATAACAACCATGACAGACATGTAAATAGGAGGGGGAGAAAAATATTCCCCATAGACAATTTAGACTTTCCGCCGTTTATTAATATTGATATAAACATTGCCAATAGTCTTGTGCTATAGAACACAGATAATATAAATCCCCATCCACCTACAGTGATGCCTAAAACATCAAAGGCAAAGGAATAGAATGCAAAGCTTACAGAAGTTGCTCCAAAGAAGAAAATAAAGGTGGCAAAGCCAATTTCTCTAATAGGATAGTTCCCCCAAAAGTATTTCATGCCCTCCTTCATTTGGCGGGAAAACTTGTTAAATATGGATTTTGACTTTCGTCCTACGGTTAATTCCTTAAAGTCTCTGTCCGTGTTGGTTATGTTTTTGGAAGTCCCCGTAAGAACCAACAAGGATGATACCATATAAGCCAGGCTGCTAACTACAAGCACGGTGTTGGTTCCCCTCATTTGAATGCCTATACCAGCTAGTATAGGACCTACAAGGTTGGAGAATCCTGACATGCCCGTAGATAGGGAATTCCCCACAACGATATAGCTCTTTTGCAGAGAATCCCTTATCATCTTCTTGTAAACCGGATCCTGAATTATCTGAATGCCTGCAAACAATATCAAAATCATATAGATGACATTTAATTGAGCACTGTTGATTAGAAATATAGCCAAAGCTCCTTGTAATAGGTAAAGAGCCGATAGGAATTTCCGACCGTCCAAACCGTCTCCCAACACCCCTGCCAAAGGAGATAGAGCAATGCCCACGATAGGTGTCATAACCAAGCTAAAGCCTGCAGCTAATCCTGATCCTGTAATATTTAGCAATACTATGGTGGTAGCCATCAATCTGAAATTATCTCCAAATTCCATGATACCCTGGCTGATAAGAAGGCGGATAAAGGATTTGTCTAGAGATATATAACTGGAAACCTCATCTTTTTTATGCATTTGAATAATCCTCAAAACAGCTCAAATTCCAGAAACAATACATATATCATAACTATTATGGGCAAGGCCAATATATGCAGAAAAAAGGATACCTTTATAGAGGTACCCTATTGGTTTCTTTCTACAATGCTGGGCATGGGCCTATAATAGCTGGTACCCATATCCTTTGTTTCCACTCTTCCATCAGGCCAAGTAATGGTAATTCTAGATTTTACCGTTGCTCCATCCATTCCTTGAATCAGAATCCGCTCAATCCCAGGAGCCAAATTAGGATTTGTCTTATAGATTGTAGAAGCTTCTTGAATATCCATTATTTCATGATACCATTCCACCTTTGGCGGTTGCTCTTTACCGTAAAAAGCTATATACAGAGTATTGCCTATTGCCTCTGCCCATACCAATATTGGAAAGGAGGTATTGTTTTTGAACTGGAAGTCTCTGCTGCCATAGGATACCGTGGCATCTTGCCCATAGGGAACATAGGGTACAGGCATGCTGTGATTGTATCTTTGTATTATCTCAAGGTTGCTTAGAACCGCAACATTGTAAAGAGTAGAAGAAATCTTGCACACTCCCCCTCCTATGGTGGTGACTAGCTGGGACCCTATGTATGTGGGGCCTTCTCTAAAACCCTTTGACTCATCATAGGGGCCTAGTTCTCGATTTTGGGAAAATATCTGACCTGGTGCTATTACCCTTCCCGATAACATCGTTGCCGCTAGATGAACATTATATTCCTCTCCGGGAAGAGGATCTACCAAAACTGTTCGATAACCAGCCATCAATACTTCAGCACCTAGTTCCTCTTTTGCCTGCAAAAAATCAGCATCCTGCTCCCAGGGCAAGGTTGTGATCTGTCCGGACTTCAATTGTCCAATAACCTTTATGTCTATGTCTCCTTTTTCCGGGGATGCCCCCTGTACACCGTTCTTTAGCATTTCAAAGTCTGGCAATTGAGGTTTATCCATGGCTTCTTGCTTTTCTATCCCTGGTTTATTCCTGCTGAACTGGACAACATCTAAATCAAGTGCAAACAAAGCTATTACAATCAGCAGTGTACTCAGTATTGCTATCAAACTCCTTTTGCTAAATATACTCCCACCACCTTTCGAGTAGATCCTATATCTATGTTAATTACTATCTGCATTGCATCTAAAAACATGCGCAATAAGATTTTCCAGAACAATTGTCAAAAAAACAATTCATGGATGGTCGGGCCACTTAGAGCTCTCCTATAATCCTCCATAGTATCAATATCTATTAAAATACCATTATCCTGAAGGTCAATAGTGGTAAAACCTTTTTCATTTATAAACTCTCTAAGGGTAGAATAGCTTGTACTCTTTAATAGTTGCTCTGCCAGTTGCGTTTTTAAAAGTATGGGATGTCCTTTCTTTCCACAAAAAACGGGGATAATAATATCCCCTTCTACCTTTATCATATCCTTATAGGTCTGCTTCTTTACTAAGGGATAATCCCCAGGGGTAAAGAAAAATCTATCCCCCGAAACATGCTTGAACCCTTCTTTTACTGAACTGAACATACCCTCTAAGTAATTTGGATTATATACCATTCTGACTTTCTCGTATTTAGCCATAATCCGAGCAATGTTTTCAAAATTATGACCACCTACAACAATAACTTTTGAGCACACATCGTACATTCCTCTTATGCACCTTTCTATAAGGGTTGTTCCGCCCATATCCAGCAGCATCTTACAGACACCGGTTCTTCTTGAGAGCCCTGCCGCCAGAACAACTCCCTCTATTAATTCCATCTATTAAATCACCCATTTACTAAGTATTGATAGTAATAGCACTATAGCTGAAGCAATAGGACTAATCTGCCTAACGGCCCTCTTCTTTACATCCTCTCTTGGCTTTACCAGCCTAATGTATAGATATATAAGGAGACTATTTACCAGGCTATCTATTAGAATAAATCTCACCACCGATTGAAATGAAGGATACTTAGCCTGAGGTAGTGTAGCGAATTGAATTGATGTAAAAACAATACGCCATGATGAGCTAGCCAAGAGAGCCTCTAGATAGCCAATCTTTTTTTCCCTTTTATTTGCTAAAATAAATACACTAAATACAGCCATGCCTTCCAATATGATGGCAATAGCCGGATAGATAATCTTAATGGGATCATGACCGGGGATAAAAAAATCTATGAGTTTTATACCAGAAGCTAGCGAAGCCATGTAGATTATAGCCCTTTGGCTGGACGTCTCTTTACGCACCTGATCCATATAATAGCATGCCATGGGAAAGAGAAAGAAACTTGTCACCCCTCGCACATTTAATAAGTGCAGACCATAACCTATTGTAGCCTCAATAAGTCCCCAGAGAGATCCCCAAAAAATCACAGTACAAGCCATCCCAATAAATTTCTTCCTCACATCACTTGACTCATTGACACCAAATGTATTATTACCCATTTATGAATCCCCCTCAATAATATTAATCTCTCCTAATCATCTTTTCCCAATACCCGCTTAACAGCGTTTTGGATCTCTTCGTAGCTGGTACATCTGCATATATTGGATTGTAGCCAATCAGCCATAGTATCATTATCAGCCCCGGGATGGATAGTAGCGAGAGCATGGCAAACCATGATAAACCCCGATGTACAGTAACCACACTGAAAGCCAAAGTTTTCTAGGAATGCTTTTTGCATTGGAACATTATTCAATCCCTCTAGAGTGGTAATGGAATGACCTACAGCCTCAATAGTTAGCATTAGACAGGATTTTATAGGCCAGCCGTCCACCAACACAGTACATGCACCGCAGTCTCCGTTTTCACAGCCTGGCTTTGCCCCGGTAAGACCTAGTTGCTCTCTGAGAGTATGCAATAATGTTTCGGCAGCTCTTATGGTTACCTTTCGTTTTTCACCATTTATATCCAATTCTATAGATCCTATATCACGCAATTCTATCATATGTACTCCTCTCTACATCTCCAGAACATCCATTAAAGTGTTCTCCAATACAAACCTCCGATATTCTCCTGAGCCATGGATATCCTGCTGTATAGGGGCTGGGATGCAGCTTATGGCATTTTTAATTCTTTCTTCACGAGGGATGCTTTTATCATTTAAGCAGTCCTCCATCTCTATGGAGCGAAATGGATGATTACACAGCCCACTGAACCCCACCAGTATCCGCTCATCCTTTTTTAGAGCTACAACGGTTATTAGAGGATAATCAATCTTGTCAATCTTAGTTATTTTCCTATGGAAGAATGGCAATGTAGTATATTTGGAATCAATGATAAACCGGACAATAAGCTCTCCTTCTTCCAATTTTATCCTTCCGTCAAACACTTGGCTAAAAGGAACTTGCCTGGTTCCATTGAACCCCGCAATTACCACTTGGCTATCTGCAATCAAAAGAGGCAAAGCTGCTTCCCTATATATAATAGTGCCTGCTATATTCCCGCCTAAGGTTATCTTACCCTGTATGGTGTGGTCCGCAATCCTGGCAACCGTCATCCCCAGAATGGGGAATAGATTGGATTCGGATATATTTGTAAGGGTAACAGCACTTCCAATAACGAGTTTGGTCCCTCTGTATCCAAATTCATTGCACTCTAAGATGCCTTTTATATCGATAACCCCTCCGGTGTAGATGCTATTGGCTCTAGCCATACTGATAATTTCAGTGCCACCAGCATAATACATTGGCTGTTTGCCCTGTTTAGCCAAGCTATGAAATAGATCTATGGCTTGCGATATAGTCTCTGGTCTATAATATTCAAAGTCAAATGGAATCATGATACCCCCCCATTTTCGTTTTCCAAATAAGCTCTGGGTATATGGGTACTTGGTCTAATTCCACCTGGGATGCTCGTGTAAGGGCATTAGCTAATGCAGCAGGGATACCAAGTATTCCATGCTCACCAAATCCGCGAGCGCCATATGGTCCGTTTATAGAAGGGGTTTCGATAAAATCCACTAAATAATCCGGCTGTTCTCCAAACCTCATGACCTTATAGGTACGAAGACTGCTGTTTAAGATGCCTCCATGATCACCATATATGAAATGCTCCCGGCTACCCAGCCCTAGACCCATAGACATACCTCCCATTATTATCCCTTTAGCTGTTTTGGGGTTGATAACCCTGCCTGCATCCAAAACCGTAGCTGCCCTTAGTATCTTATACGTGTGCTCTCTTGTATTGTATTCTACCTCTATAGCTTGAGCGCCTACTGTCCATGCAGGCCCCATCTTACCCTTCCCAGTCTCGGGATCCAATATGGTCAGGTTTTCCATAATATAGGTTCCCCTGCCTATGATCTGGCCTCCAAAGGCGTTTCCGTCTTGGTATTTGTAGCCTTGAATGATATCTTTAAACTCTATATAGTTGTCCGGATCGTTTTTCATATAAACCTTACTTCCTCCCACCTCTAGCAGAGATGGATCGCATCTCATAACAACAGCTGCAATGCTTCTAAGCTGCTTTATGGCATCTTCAGCAGCGCTTATAACTGCTCTTCCTGCCATAAATGTGGTCATACTGGCCACGGTTTTCCAGTGTTTTGGGCTGGACTCGGTGTTTACTTGCATCTGAACATGAATATTATCTACTTCCATGTTCATCTTTTCTGCCAAAATTTGAGCTAGTGCAGTTTTAACCCCTGAGCCCATTTCCACTGCTCCACATATTAGGTTTATACTCCCATCTTTATTAAAGGTGAGGATTGCCCCGGATACAGCATCAGTAGGTGATGCGGAAGTTTTCCAAAAACAACTCATGCCCTTGGCTATTACCTTATTTTTTGCTACTTCTACCCTTAAATCCTCTTGCAAATTGATTAGTTCATTTAGTCTATAGATACATTTTGCTAAATCCCCGGTATTACTGTGGGTTATCTTGACTTGAGTCGGGGAAGTATGACTAGGAGATATGGCGTTTTTGAGCCGCAAATCGAAAGGGCTAATATTAAGGGCATTTGCCAACTTGTCTAGAGTTCTTTCGATGCAAAATGTATATGATGTATTGCCAAAGCCCCTGAAGGAGGTGGAATAGGGATTGTTGGTATATAAGCATATAGAATCACACCAAAGATTTTCAATATTATATGGTCCGGTGCCATTGCTGGCTATGGTCTTGGCCATACGGGGGGCAGTATCTGCATAGGCACCGGCATCCACCAAATATGTTAGCTCAGCAGCCTTTAAAATTCCATCCTTGGTTGCCCCCAACTTTACCTTAGCCTCTACCCCTATTTTGCAGGGTGATACCATAATATCCTCTTCCCTGGTGTTGGCCAGCCGTACCGGTCTTCCCCCCACTGCTCTCGATGCTATATAAGCAATGTTTTCCAGGTGAACAGGAGCTTTGCCCCCAAAAGCACCTCCTATGAGGGGTGCAGTGACAATCACATCGCCTTCATCAAGACCAAAGGTCTTACTGAGTTCATTTTTTATGGCGTAGGGGGACTGGGTTGAGGATGAGATGTGCACCTTACCAGTAGGTTCTATCTTGACCTTTACATTTCGTGTCTCCATGGCTATATGATCGGATTTTGGCATAATATATTTGCCTTCTACTACAACATCGCACTCGGCCCATCCCTTTTCCATATCTCCCTTTCGGATTTTAATATGGTCGATGATATTGGTATTGGCTATAGGATATACGTCCTTAATTTCTTTTTTATAACTTTCCAGATTCTCATGGACTAGAGGAGCTCCCTCCTCCATGGCTTGGGATATGGTCCTGACCACAGGTAAGGGTTCATATTCCACATTTACTAAATAAGCAGCTTGCTGAGCCAATTGCTCTGTGTCTGCTACCACAATAGCTACGGGTTCCCCGAAATATCGAACTTTTCCCAGGGCTATGGGAGGATGATCTACCACTACAGAGCCACACAAGACAGGTAAATAGTCTCCAGTGACCACAGCTCTTACCCCTGGTACCGCCCAAGCCCTTGAAACATCAATTGATTTTATAAATCCATGAGAACAGGTGCTAGTCACCATCTTGACATGCAAAGTACCTGGCTCCCTTGTATCATCATTGTATTTTGCAGCACCAGTTACTTTACCCAATGCCTCTTTTCTTGGAACGGTTTTACCTACCGCATTCAATGGTCACTACCTCCATCCAAATTGCATAACTTTACAGGATAAATTTCACTTGCTCTTGTTATCATTACCTATTATTAGGAAATTATAAATGGCAATTACTATGCATTGGAATAGCTAGCCATAATATGAAAACAGTTGATCAGACCTGATTGTTTACTTCAGAATATCACCATCCTATCCATATGAATTTAATATTTTTTCAACGATTCAAAGAAATATTTTCATGGTATACCTTGTGCTTTCCTTAATAATAATATATAATGAGATGAATTCATTTTTATAGTTTTAAAATGCATTACCGAAAGTCTGTTTAAAATTTACACTTTCATATGCATTGAAACAAAATGGAGTCATAGAATGCATAAGGAGGTGTAAGTTTTATGCAAGGTACAGTAAAATGGTTTAACTCAGAAAAGGGCTTCGGTTTTATTGTTAGCGAAGATGGTCAGGATGTATTCGTACATTTCTCCGCTATTCAAGTAGATGGATATAAAACCTTAGAAGAAGGCCAAAAGGTGACATTTGAGATCGAGCAAAGTCCTCGTGGACCTCAAGCCACCAATGTAATTCCTGAATAACGTCAAAAAGCGCTGCAACTTAAGCAGCGCTTTTTTATATCTATAATTTTTCATAGACACTTTCATCATGCTTTGTCCTCTCGAAAGGGACTATCAATGAAAATTCAGCTTATTTTTTCCTTTCTTTTGGCTACAAGCAGATATAAGGAAAGCATGACCAATCCCAGTGCTGACATGGCAAACATAACGCGAAATTCGCCAAACTGTATGTTGGTCTTTATAAATTCCACATTTCCCATACAATCCTTTATCTTTCCTCCTATCCAAGGAGTTATCAAAAGGGTTATGCCTATAGCCGCTGAATAAAATGCGTCGTAGAAAGATCGTCCTTTTTCCGGCATAATGTCATATCGGTAATTGAAAGAACCTACTAAAAATCCGGAGTTGGAAAAGGATGATATGATATAGACCAAAGGAATAAATATATACATGCTACCCGTTGACACCAAAGCCCACAACAGCATCTGGATGGCATAAAACCAATAGGACAGGTTCATCACAAAGGCATAACCGTATTTATCGCTAATCTTACCCCATTGAGAATAGGCAAACATCTGGACGATAGCATTAAGCATAGTCATGGAGGT
>JAWLDD010000034.1:0-12912 GCA_041686815.1 Candidatus Atribacteria bacterium
AGGAATGGGAACAATAGGACTGCTCACCTTGCAATGTGCAAAAGCTTTGGGTGCAAGAAACATTTACGTATTTGACATCGACGATGAGAAGCTAGGTATTGCCAAAGAATATGGGGCTTATTCCTGTATAAACACGGGGAAACAGAGATTTAAAGAAGAGATTTGGCAGGCTACTAATGAACGGGGCTTCGAACAGGTAATTGAAACCGCAGGGGTGGAGTTTACAGAGAAGCTGAGCTTGGAGATAGCAGCCAATAAAGGGAATGTCATGTTTATTGGTACCCCCTCAAAACCTATTACCCTTGAACCTAGGGAATTTGAACATATCAATCGAAAGGAGCTTACGGTTCGAGGTTCCTGGATGTCCTATTCAGCGCCTTTTCCGGGCAAAGAATGGGAGCTAGCAGCTTATTATCTCCAGTCAAAACAAATAAAGGTAGAAAAATTGATAGACCGGAAGATAGGCATGGGATCTTTGGCCAGTGCCTTTGATGACCTAAAAGTATCTGGAAAGGTGAAAGGCAAAATTCTCATAGAATAAATATTTTCAAGGAGGTATTAGTTTATGGAAGATAAGAAATTTACCATTGCCCCAGATGAGGTGGATCCCAACTTGGTACCAAAAAGAAAGCTATACACAGGGGCTGAAATTCCAGCAGTTGGACTTGGAACTTTTGGGTCAGATCGTTTTTCAGGAGAAGACATTGCTAAGGCTGTAAGAGGTGCTATTTCTGTAGGCTATAGACATATAGACTGTGCATCAGTATATGGAAATGAGCACTTAATTGGGGAAGTTCTCCAAGAGGTCATGGAGGCAGGCATCAAGCGAGAAGAGTTGTGGATTAGCTCTAAACTGTGGAATGATATGCATGGACAAGGGGACGTCCTTTTATCTGTAGCCAAGACATTGAAAGATTTAAGGCTTGAATATTTGGATATGTATTTTGTACATTGGCCATTTCCCAATTATCATGCTCCCGGAGTCAGTGTAGATTCTCGTGATCCTAACGCAAAGCCCTACATTCATGAAAATTTTATGAAGACCTGGCGTCAGATGGAAAGATTGGTGGAAGCAGGACTAGTAAGACACATTGGCACCTCTAATATGACTGTGCCAAAACTCAAACTCGTTCTGGAAGATGCTAAAATAAAGCCAGCGTGCAATCAGATGGAGCTTCATCCACACTTCCAACAGCCTGAGCTGTTTAAGTTTGTGATGGATAATGATATTGTGCCTATCGGTTTTTCGCCTATAGGTTCTCCTACACGACCCGATAGGGATAAGACACCAGAAGACACTGTAGATATCGAAGACCCAGTTATTATAAAGATCGCAGAAAGATTGAATGTTCACCCTGCAGTGGTATGCGTAAAATGGGCTGTCCAGCGGGGTCAAGTGCCTATTCCATTCTCAATACATCGTCATGAGTATCTGAGCAACCTCAAGTGTGCAATAACTGACCCTCTTACAGACGAGGAAATGAAAGAAATTGAAGGTATAGACAAGAATTGTCGTCTCATCAAAGGGCAAGTGTTCTTATGGGAAGGAGCGAAGGATTGGACTGATCTATGGGATGTGGATGGGACTATTACCACCCTATAATATGGGATAGCCAATAGAGTATTATATTATTTTGAACATTAAGAAGAGGGGAGGCTGGCAGTTGTGAAAGACAAGAAAATGCGAAAGGCCAAGTTGTGGTATAAGAAACCAGCATCGGATTGGAATGAGGCCTTGCCAATTGGCAATGGAAGACTGGGTGGAATGATTTTTGGTACTGTAAGCAGAGAACATGTTCAACTAAATGAGGATAGTGTGTGGTATGGTGGGCCAGTTGATAGGAATAACCCTGATGCTTTAACCAATTTGCCCAAGATTCGGGATTTGCTCTTTGAAGGGAAAGTAAATCAGGCAGAAAGGCTGGCAGCCCTGGCCTTATCTGGGACACCAGAAGGGCAGAGACGCTATCAACCCCTAGGGGACTTGTTTATAAATATTGGCCATGATGAAGGTAAAGTAGAGAATTACCGCCGTGAATTGGATATAAACAGTAGTATAGCCAGAGTGTCTTATTTATATGATGGAGTGACTTATACCAGAGAGTATTTTGCAAGTGCAGTAGATCAAGTAATAATCATTAGGATGGCAGCAGATCAACCAGGCAAGATATCCTTTGATGCTCAGCTTAGAAGGGGGAAAAACCTAGATAAAATCGCAAAGATATCCCATGATTCCATTATGCTTACAGGCAACTCAGGAGGACAAGAAGGTATTGGCTTTTGTACCATAGTGCGTGCCGTTTCTAAGGAAGGGCATGTTTATACTATTGGTGAAAATCTTATAGTGGAAAATGCAGACCATGTTGTACTTTTTGTCTCGGCTGCCACTACATTTCGGCAAGAAAACTATTTAGATGTATGTAAGAAATACATAAATGATGCTGTAGGAAAAAATTATGAAGATCTCCTTGAGGATCATGTTAAGGATTATCAACAACTTTTTAACCGGACGGAACTGGATCTTGAAAGTCCCGATTGTGAGGAGGATTTGGAATTACTTCCCACGGATGAGAGACTTGAAAGGCTTAAGGATGGAAAAGAGGATTTAGGGCTTGTTTGTTTATATTTTCAATTCGGACGTTATCTCATGATTTCCAGCAGTCGACCAGGCACCTTGCCAGCTAATCTGCAAGGAATATGGAATATGCATATGACCCCGCCCTGGGATAGTAAATATACTATAAATATTAACACTCAGATGAACTACTGGCCTGCCGAGCTGTGCAATCTATCGGAATGCCATGAGCCCTTGTTTGATTTAATTGAAAGGATGAGGGAGCCAGGGCGTCATACTGCAAGAGTAATGTATGGATGTAGAGGTTTTACAGCTCATCACAATACGGATATATATGGAGATACAGCACCCCAGGATATCTATATTCCGGCTACCTATTGGCCTATGGGAGCTGCTTGGCTATGTCTACACTTATGGGAACATTACGAATTCACTCAGGATCAAGAGTTTCTGAGAAGCAAATATCCTACTATGAGAGAAGCAGCAGAATTCTTTTTGGATTTTTTGATTGAAGACCCAAAAGGACGTTTAGTGACCTGCCCATCAGTATCTCCGGAGAATACCTATAGGCTGGATAATGGAGAAGAAGGGGCTCTTTGCATAGGTCCTTCTATGGATAGTCAGATTATCTATGCTCTCTATACCCGGTGTATTGAGGCAGCTAGAATCCTAGGAATAGATGAGGACTATGTTAAGAGGTTTCAAGAAGTAATTGAGAGACTACCAAAGCCTGAAATCGGAAAATATGGACAAATACAAGAATGGGCAGAGGACTATGACGAAGTGGAACCAGGTCATAGACATATATCCCATCTTTTTGCACTATATCCCGGTAATCAGATTAGTATTAGCAAAACTCCGGAACTAGCACAAGGAGCCAGAAGGACCTTGGAAAGAAGATTAAAATATGGCGGAGGCCATACAGGTTGGAGTAGAGCTTGGATAATAAACATGTGGGCTAGATTGGAAGATGGAGAGGCAGCTTATGAAAATCTACGTGAGCTACTTACTAAATCAACTTTGCCTAATTTATTCGATAATCATCCTCCCTTTCAAATCGATGGAAATTTTGGAGGGACTGCTGGAATTGTTGAGATGCTGGTACACAGCCATGCGGGAGAAATTAGCTTGCTGCCAGCCTTACCCAAAGCATGGCCTAATGGTGCTGTAAAAGGAATTAGGGCCAGAGGTGGTATTGAATTAGACATGGAATGGAAACAGGGAGAGCTATATAGAGTAGTCTTAAAACCTAAGGTTTCAGGAACTTATACAATAAGATATGGCAAAAACATCACTAATATTGATATAAAAGCTGAAACCAAGGTAGTTTTGGATACAAATCTTAATCCTATGAGCTAAACCATAGATAGTTTTTAGGGATGTGAAATAATGAGAATATGTAAATATGAGGTCAATAAAGATCACTTATTGCTGGTAACATCCAATGGGAAAATAAAGCTTGAGCCCTTTACAGAGAGCATCGTGCGGATAGTATATACTTTGGAAGACAGCTTTGCTAATAAGGATAGTCTAATAGTTCGGAAAAATGCTAAAGAAAAGGTTGCTTTCCATGTAATCGAGACAGAAGAAGAGATAAAATTTTCTACTATCAACCTACAAATTTCCGTCAATAAGGAAACAGGGGCATTCCTTTATATGGATGCCAAGGGGCAAATATTAACAAAAGAACCGGCACAGAGGGGGAAAATACTGACTCCCACAGATGTAGTGAAAGCTGTATTTGATGAAGATGCTCAAATAAAAACTGGACAGAGCGCAGATGGCATGAGGGCCATAACCGAAAATTACAAAACAAGAATTGATCGGCAGGCATATCGTACAAAGCTGTCATTTGAATGGGATGAAGAAGAAGCCTTATACGGTCTGGGTTCCCATGAAGAGGGTATTATGAACTTAAGAGGACATCACCGATATCTTTACCAGCAGAACATGAAGGCTGTTGTTCCTATGCTAGTTTCTACCAAAGGATATGGATTATTGGTGGATAGTTATTCTTTTATGAAATTTCATGATGACATATATGGTTCATATATATGGACTGATGTGGATGATGAAATGGATTATTACTTTTTATATGGCCCGGAATTCGATAGTATCATCAAAAACTATAGACATCTTACAGGTAGGACTCCTATGCTGCCTAAATGGTCTTTTGGCTATATACAATCCAAGGAAAGATACAAATCCCAAGAAGAACTCTTAAGCATAGTGAGAGAATATAGACAGCGTCAGATACCACTGGATGGTATAGTATTGGATTGGATGTCATGGCCCGGAGACCTTTGGGGTCAAAAGACTTTGGATAAGGAAAGGTTTTCTGATCCTAAGGCTATGATGGATGAGATTCATGATATGAATGCACATTTGATGGTATCTATATGGCCCATTATGAGTCCAGGTGGAGAAAATCATAGGGAAATGAAAGAAAAAGGATATCTCTTGGCCAATCAAGCTACATATAATGCTTTTGATGCAGAGGCCAGGGCATTGTACTGGGAACAAGCTAATAAAGGCTTATTCTCAAAAGGTATTGACGCTTGGTGGTGTGACTGTACTGAACCCTTTGAAGCCGACTGGAAAGGAGCGGTAAAGCCTGAACCTGAAGAAAGATTATTAATTAATACCCAAGAATCAAAAAAATATTTGGATCCAGAATATATAAATGCTTATTCATTAATGCATTCTAAGGGGATTTATGAGGGACAAAGAAACACTACAGAAGAAAAAAGAGTTATAAATTTAACCCGCTCAGCCTACGCAGGACAGCATCGTTATGGGACTATAACCTGGTCCGGAGATATTACGGCTAAATGGGATACATTGAAAAAACAAATTCCTGAAGGTCTGAATTTTTGCGTAACGGGAGAACCCTATTGGACTACTGATATAGGAGCTTTTTTTACAAAGAACAAAGAAGACCTATGGTTTTGGGATGGAGATTATGATGATGGCTATAAGGATTTAGGCTATAGAGAGCTATATGTCAGATGGTTTCAATATGCTACCTTTTTACCTATGTTCCGGTCACACGGTACTGATACTCCCAGGGAAGTATGGAGATTTGGAGAACCAGGTACTAAGTTTTATGATACTTTACTTCGGTTTTTAAAACTCCGTTACAGATTGATGCCCTATATTTATTCTGTGGCAGGAATGGTTACTCACGAGGATTATACCATGATGAGGTCTTTGGCCTTTGATTTTAGATCAGATAAAGAAGTCTATAATATATGTGATCAATATATGTTTGGCCCTTCTTTCCTTGTCAATCCTGTAACTGATCCCATGTATTATGAAAAGAACTCATGTTCAGTGGAGAATGTAGACAAGACTCGAATGGTGTATTTACCGAAAGGATGCGATTGGTATGATTTTTGGACCGGAAAGCGGATCGAAGGTGGCCAAAAGATATTAGCTCAGGCACCTTTAGACATAATGCCCCTATTTGTTAAAAGCGGATCCATTGTGCCCATGGGCCCTGAGATTGAATATGTTGATGATAAAAAAGAATCGGCCTTAGAGCTTAGGATTTATCCTGGTAAAAATGCCAGCTTTACCCTATACGAAGACGAGGGAGATAATTATAACTATGAAAAAGGCAAATATTCCAATACTATTTTTGAGTGGGATGATGCTTCCTCAATTCTAACCCTAAGTCAGCGTATAGGCTGTTTTGATGGGATGGTTGATGAAAGAATATATAAAATTATTCTGGTCTCGGAAGGAAAAGGCTGTGGTGTAGAAGAAGTAAAGAAATATGATAAGGTGGTTAGCTACAAAGGTGAGAAAATTGAATTAAGATTTTAGGTCTGCTTTAGCTGGAAAACAGATTTGATATTAGGAGCGGATTTATGTACAAATTATTGATCGTTGAAGATGAGAAATGGGAAAGAGAGGGTTTGCGAGATTTTCTTCAATGGAATAGTATGGGCATTGAAGTGGTTGGCTGTGCATGTAATGGTGCTGAAGGTAAAAAAATGGCCATAGAATACCGCCCTCACATTATCATCACCGACATTAAAATGCCTATATTGGATGGCATTCAGATGTCCCGAGATATTCGAATCTTTCTTCCAGAAACATATATTATAATTATATCCGGTTATGACGATTTCGAACTGGCGAAACAAACTTTTGATTTTCGTGCTTTTGCATACCTTTTAAAACCAATCCAAAAGAAAACCCTCCAAGAGACCATAGAGAATGTACTCAATAAACTTAATGATGAAAAAGTCTATCAAAGAGAAAGGCTTACACTTGAAAACCAATGGATGGATTTTACTCAAAAAAATCTTGGTTACCTTATTGTTGATTTTTTAAAGCATAAAGAAGAAATAAAATATATAGATGAACTTCCACTGCTAAAAAGGCTGAAAACATATAAGAGAAAGGTAGTTGCAATATTTTCTTTATCCTTAAATAGGTCTAAAACTATGTCTGAAGACAGCCTTAACCACGAGACCATGCAAAAGATATTAAAAGCATTTAACACTATGCTTGGGATGAGAGGAATTGCAATTTCATGTAATGAACTTCTAGATGAGGCAATTGTATGTATGGATGCTCCTTCCACAAGAGAAAAATTGGGAGAATGTTTGATGGGGATGGTGGAAGAGCTTAGGGAGAAATATGGGGTTTATTCTATTGTTGGGATCGGTGAAGGGGTTGATGACCTAGAATCGGTGCCCCTGTCTTATGCACAGGCTCGTAAAGCACTTGGCTTTAGGTTCCTTGCTAATTATGGCGAACTATTATTCTATAGCAGTATTAAAGATTCCCATCAAAAGGGCAGGAATTTAGCTGAGCAGCTGGTGGAAAAGGTTGATGTTATTTCAAAAAATATTATTGACCATATTGATAAAGGTGATATTCACCAGGGCCTTAGTAGCCTCGATGAATTTCTTGCTATACTAAAGCAAGATCCGTCAGGAAGTAAAACACTTATTAACCGTTTCATCATAAATGTAGTAAATGGTTTAAGTATAGCATTGTCCTATAATGCAGAGAATGGCGAATATGTAGATATGTATGATCCCAAAAAATATTTAGTGGATTACTCCAGGATGGATTCTCTTGTGCACACCAAAGAACATCTTACAGAGTTTTTGAGTAGGGCTGCTGCAAATCTAAAAAATAAATGCTGTGAAGACAATGTTGCTAGAATGGTATTGAAAATTATAGAAGGAAAATACTGGGAGGAATTGAATCTAAAGCGTATATCTGAAGAGATCCACCTTCATCCCTATTATATTGGAAGAATATTCAAGAAATATACAGGAAAACATTTTAACCAGTTTTTAAATGACTACAGAATCCACAAAGCCAAAGAGATATTAAATAGCAAAAACATCAAGATAGCTGACCTAGCTAAGGAAGTTGGCATACCAAATTTATCATACTTTTGTTCCCTCTTTAAAAAAGAGATCGGTATTAGTCCAGGTGAATACATGGAATTAATGATCAGGAGGCATAAAAGTGTATAAGCTTTTGATTGTGGAAGATAATGTATGGGATAGAGAAGGACTGGCTAGTTTTTTGGATTGGTCCGATCTTAACATAGAGATTGTTGGAATTGCATCTAATGGTATACAGGGGTTGCGAATGGCCAAAGAATATGATCCTGATATTATTACGACAGATATTCGAATGCCTATAATGGACGGTTTGGAATTATCCAGAGAAGTGAAAACATTTTCATCCAAATGTAAAATTCTTATCATTACAGGATATGATGATTTTCAATACGCAAAGGATGCAATAAACATTGGCGTTTATGATTATTTACTAAAACCGGTAGAGAAGGAACAATTACTAAATGCTATAAACAAGGCAATAAGAGAGATAAGGCAGGAAAGCCAACAGGAGGAATATGTAAGCAACCTGAAGGCTCAGATAAGTGAACAGACCTTTAAAGAGAGAGAACAGTTTCTTCTAAGTCTTATCAAAGGAAAGGATAAATGCAGGAAGGATTGGCTTGAGATAGAAGGTTTAGACTTCTATTTTTACTCACAGAAGACGGTCGCTATGGTTATTCGGGTTAATGGGTTTTCTTATAATAGAGAGACGGACTATTATTACAGACAAGATCATTTCAAGGGATTTTATAAAAGGATCAGAGAGATGGTTGCTGATATAGGATTAACTGCTGTAAGCGACATAGAAAAGGGGGAAATGGTCATAGCCCTTCCTGTAAGGCAAGAAGTTCGAGAGGAAGTCCGAAATATCATTGACCAAATCCAGCAGCAGAATTATGGCATAAAAAAGTCCGATTACATTATCGGAGTAGGATCTTTATCAAATACAGTTTCAGACTTTACTAGATCTTTCAAACATGCCCGAGCTACATTAGATAGATTATTCTTTATGAAGGATACTAATATTCTATTTTATGATGACTTTGCCCAGCAGCATGAAAAGCAAGAGTATGTAGGTTATAAATTTTTGCATTCAGCACGAGATTATACAAAAAGGATACACAGGGCAGTCGTTTCATTGGATGCTCAAGGGGTAATTGCCTTAACTGAGGAGTTGTTCAATTTTATTTACAATCATATCGTAGACAAAAGCCTGGCATGTAGCTTTCTGGCCAATGTGGTACATGAGCTCTCAGTCTTGTTATTATTAGAGAGCGACTCAAATAGTATATATAATGCGGGAGAAGATCTCCTTGAAAGGTTTCATAGTTGTATCAAGCTGGAACAACTTAAGGTATGGATGCAAGACCTTTTAATTTATACGAACCAGCGCTTTATAAAAAAAAGGAAGAACAGAGAAGAATATATTATTGATGAGGTAATGAATAGCATTACCAATCATTATAAAGAGAATATTGGATTAGGGGCTATGGCGGACAGCTTGGGCCTTTCCCCTAACTATCTGGGTAGTTTGTTCAAAAAGCATATTGGAAAGTGTTTTACAGAGGTATTAACATCTTTCAGGATAGAGAAGGCAGAAGAACTTCTGATTTCAGGTAAAGATAGCGTTAAGGATATAGCAAAAGCAGTAGGGTTTGGCAATAGTTCATATTTTTGTACAGTATTCAAAAAAATCCATGGAATCAGTCCAATGGAATATAGGGAGAAAAAAGCTTATGAGAATAAGGATAAGGGATGATATTATTGCTTTATTCAAGAGAGTATTATCTTTTTTTAGGAATATGCGTATAGCATGGAAAATTACATGGGCATATTTTATTATACTTGCACTACCAATAATAGGGACCGGTATGTTCATAAACCATATAACTACCAAATCATTTATACATCAGTCGGAACTGTTGGCAAGACAAAGTCTGCTTCAGAAAAGAGAGCTAATTAACCAAAAAATGAAGGACATTGAAAGAACATCAATTTCAATTGCACAAAATCCCCAGATACTAAAGTATTTGCAGGATCCATTCGAGAACAACCGACGTGGCTACGAAAACTATTTTTATTTCTTTGCTCCCGTTTTTGAAAGCTATATTATACAAAACAAATATATTTTCAGTACCATGTTATATATCAAGAATCTATCATTTCCAAATGCTTGGAATAATATTTACCATATAACCGCCATAGAAGATGATGAAGAGTATAGTACATTCTTGGAAGATAGAGGGGCATTACAAAAGTGGAATATCCTTCATGACACAAAGATGCAGCGGTACTCTAGATTTATGGTCAAGGAAAGAGTATTTTCCTTATCCCGTAAAATGATATCCTTTGTAGATAAGGAATGTATAGGCATATTAGAGATAGAGATATCTGAAAAAGAACTTTTTGAGAACCTTGTTAATGGCAATGATCTTATAGAGTATTACTTGGTATTTGATGATAGAGGAAATGTGGTTTCAGAAAATGCCTATGACCAGCTTCCCGAAAGATTCAAATCAAGCTTTATTTCTACTATAAATGGTATAGAAGAGCTTAATGGTGTATTCGAATTTGAAAAAGAGAAGATGATAGTCTGGTCTATTCCCCTTGAAAGAATAGGATGCTATCTTGTTGGGATTACTCCCCTTAAAAATTATATGGGTAATGGTCCTAACTACACAACAATTATTATAATCGTTGTTTTTGTAGCACTTATTATATTTGGAGTACTTATTTATTTTGTATCCAACCAACTTACAAGAAGATTAAAGATACTGGTTAATGGACTTAAATCAGTACGGAATAACAATATTAACATAAAACTTCCTATAGGGAATCGTGACGAATTTGGAGAATTGGCAGTTAGCTTTAATCATATTACAGATAGAATTCATAAATTGATAGAGCGTGTATATAAGGCCCAGATAGTAGAGAAGGAATCAGAACTAAAAGCCCTTGAAGCCCAGATAAATCCCCATTTTTTATATAACACCCTGTCTACAATTACCTGGATGGCTAGAAAGGTAGAGGCTCAGAACATTGAGCATTTGGCTTTTATGCTCTCAAAGTTTTATAGGTTAGTTCTCAGCAAAGGCAATTCCATTATTACAGTAAAGGATGAGATAGATCTTTTGAAAGCCTATGTTGAAATAGAGAAAACACGGTATGACAATATTTTCCAGGTTAAGTATGACCTCGATAGAGAAGCTCTTGACTATAGGATAATAAAGATTATACTGCAGCCAATAGCAGAAAATGCCATCAACCATGGGATAGCGCCCAAGGGCTATAAAGGCACCATGATAGTAAGATTAAAACAAGATAGTGAAAATCTTTATTTTTCTATAATAGATGATGGGGTAGGCATAAACAAAAATGTCCTACATAGTATATACAAGGGCGAAATTGTAAAAAAGAGAGATAGTGGCTATGCCATTCAAAATGTAATGGAACGCTTAAACGCTGTATACGGTAAAAAGGCACATATTAGTATTTTTAGCCGGCCTGGTATCGGGTGTTCAGTGACCATAGTAATACCCAAAACAATAAAGTTTCCTAATTTGTGATATAAGAGTTGATTTTTAAAATTGATGCCACAATCATCAATAGTTATAATAAAAATGAAAGTAGTTATTACAGTTCAGATCATAAGACATATCTATAGGGACTATATAAACAGATTGAAATCCTAAGAATAAGAGATTTATTTAGAGATAATTAAAGAAAATTAAAAATAATTAAAAATAATTATAGATTATAGAGGAAGGTGTGACATAATGAGTCGAACAACCCTACTCGCCAGAAATAAAAAGAAAGTATCTTTTTGGAAAACCTTTTGGGAACAACGGTATTTAATGGTGCTTGTGCTTCCAGTTGTCTTGTGGATGGTTATATTCAATTACATTCCTATGTTGGGGCTAGTAATTTCTTTCAAGGAGTATAATCCTTACCTTGGTCCCCTTGAAGCTTTTATCAAGAGTCCCTGGGTAGGGTTTAAAAATTTTGCTGAAGCCTTCACTGATAAATATTTTATTTCTTCCCTTTGGAACACCGTCTATTACAGCATTTTAAATCTTGTCATTGGTTTTCCAATTCCTATTATTTTCGCCATCTTATTGAATGAAATTACAAATACCAGGTTTAAAAAATTTGTACAAACGGTCAGTTATCTACCTCATTTTATTTCTTGGGTCTTTGTAATTAGCTTTATCCATACCATTTTTGCTGTTGACAATGGATTAATAAATGAGGCTTTGTTAAAACTTAACTTAATCGAAAAACCAATACCATTTTTAGCAACCCCTGAAAATGTGCCGCCTATAGTGGTATTATCACAGGTTTGGAAATCATTTGGATGGAATTCAATTATCTATATAGCGGCTATAACAAGCATAGATCCCACTATGTATGAGGCTGCAATTGTTGATGGTGCTAAAAGATTGGCGAAAATATGGTATATCACATTGCCTTCAATAAAGCCTACTATCGTTATAATGTTGATATTTGCCATTGGGGGTATGCTAAGTCCCAACTTTGGTTTGTTTGAACAGATGTATCTGTTAACCAATTCCATGATTCAGAATGCAACTGAGATTGTTGATACTTATACCTATAAAATGGGAATTGTTCTTTCAAGATATTCCTATGCAACTGCAGTAGGTCTGTTTCGATCCGTTGCGGCAGTGATATTGTTGACAGGAGCCAATTTCCTTTCAAAAAAATTAACTGGGGAAAGTTTGTTTTAAGGAGGAGAAGTCATGGAGAAGACCCGTAAACAAACTGGAGATATTATCTTTGACTTTTTTAATACGATACTTATGTGCCTTATCATTATTATGACATTATATCCTTTTTACTATGTAATTGTATCCTCATTAAATGAGCCTATGGACTTATTAAGAGGGCCGGTATTTATATTCCCAAGGAAATTTTCATTGGTAAACTATACTTATGTATTGCAGG
>JAWLDD010000035.1:0-12703 GCA_041686815.1 Candidatus Atribacteria bacterium
GATAAGCTTTGGGTCAAAATCCAAATAATCGCAGGATACCAAATGGTATGTGAGCCCACCTATTTCTCCCTCGATTACCCCTTTAAGACTATCCCCATGGAGGTGACCAAAGACAACGTGTTTCACCGGATATTGCCTGATCAAGTTACAAAAATCACTTTCCTGACCTTGGTCATCAAAGGGCGGGAAATGAAGGAGCACTATGATCTCATCAGCGTTATTTGCCGCATCCAAGGATAGCCTTAGCCTATTGAGCTCTCTATTGAATATCTTTTCATCGTGTTCGGTAAATTCCTTGGTGCCTGGCGCGGTCCATCCTCTGGTGCCACAAAAGGCCAGATTGGGCATGTCCTCCAGCATTAAGCTATCATTTTGAATGACGTAAATGGATTCATGGCTTCTTTCTCTAAGGCGGGTGATCGAGGACCACCAATAATCATGATTCCCCTTCACCATAATTTTTCTGCCGGGCAATGCTCCAATATCATCTAAATCCGTCAATGCTTCATCCAATGTCATAGCCCAGCTAATGTCCCCGGGTATTAGGACTATATCACAAGGTGATACCTTATCAATCCAATTTGATTTGATTCTCTCCCAGTGATCTATCCAATGGTCTCCAAAGATATCCATGGGCTTGACTTGACCTCCGGGAAGATGAAGGTCGCTGATGGCAAAGATCTTCATTTTTCCAATAACCCAATTTCCTGTAGCTTATCCAATATCTCTTGTTGAACACTTGAAGGTGTCCTATCAGCATCGGAGACATGGATCTCTACATAATTGGTCTTTCCGCTCTTGTAGTAATCCTGGAGAGGAGCGGTCTTGGACTTATACTCTTCGAAGCGTTCCATTATGGTCTCTTCGTTATCGTCATCCCTTTGAACCAGGGCTACGTCACAATCAGGGCATCTGTCTATACCTTGGCTTATATGGAAAATTCTCTTGCAGTTTGGACAGCTCCTGCGCCCTAGCAAACGGCCAAACAACACCTCTTGGGTAACATGGATGTCAATGACCACATCTATCTTTTTACCCATAGCCTCCAGCATGTTATCCAAAGCTTCAGCCTGAGCCACAGTTCTGGGATATCCGTCGAATATAACACCATTTTGATATTTAGGCTGGTTTATGCCGTCCTCTACAACGCTGTTTACAATTTCGTCGGATACCAGCTTACCCTCTTTAATGACCTGAAGATCATTATATAATACATGATCAGGGTTTCCTAAAATTTCCCTAAACAGATCTCCCGTGGATAGATGGGCAATGTTCAATTTCTTTGATAATAAACCTCCTTGAGTTCCTTTACCTGACCCAGGTGGTCCCAATAATACTATGTACATTTTTATATTTCCTCCTTCTTTTATAGTCTATCTTCAATATTTTACCCTTCATCAATTCTAGCATACACTATCATCGTTAACAACTATCAGAGGTCTTTACTTTAAGATATTTTTAAGATTTGTATATTATCTATACAATGTATAATTAAGTATATAGCATGACTAGTATTGCATTATATTTCCAATATATATATATCTGTAATTCGCCGGAGGTTGTTAACATGCAAATAAATAAAGAGGGACTGGGTTCCCTATGGAACAAGTATAAGCATTTTTCTCTGCTTTCCCTTTATGGGATATGCCAGATTTGGTTCAATTACCTTGAAAGGACTATACGTCCAGAGTATTTTATGTACTCACCCATTGACGATTATATACCCTTTGTAAAGTACTTTGTCGCGCCATATCTCTTTTGGTTTGCCTATATGGCCATTGGCTTTTTATACTTGGGGCTGGTGTCAAAGAAGGATTATTATCGTCTGTGCTGGTTTATATTCGGTGGCATGAGCATTTGCTACATATTATATATGATGTTTCCCAGTGCACAGAACTTAAGACCGGTCATCGTAGAAAATGATATATTCTCCAGGATGATAAAGCATATATACAGTACCGATACCAACACCAATGTAGCTCCCAGTATCCATGTACTCAATTCCATAGCCGTTCATGTGGCTTTGGTAAACTGTCAAGAGTTCAAAGAAAAATCAAGGATTTGGCATTGGCTTTCCTTCATAAGTGCAGTACTAATATGCCTTTCCACAGTCTTTATAAAGCAACACTCTATCAAAGACGGCATGTGGGCTATACTATTATCTATAGTCTTATATATTGTAATATACACCTTGCCAAGACATCTTGCAGACAGAAAGGTCTTGGCTACTGACACCAATAGATCAATTTGAAAAGGGGCATTTTCATGCCCCTTATATTTTTATCCATCTTCCTATTATATTATCTGCCGAATAATCTACCGAATTATCTACCGATTGATTTACACCCCAAACTTATTGTAGCGTATCTGTTCATTTCTTGTAAAGTTATTCCTAACTACATGACCCTGCAAGGGCAGTATTCTCTCGTGGATTATGTCTATAAACCAATCAGGTTGCGGGAAGAAATGCTGCTCCAGCTCAAAGGCAGGGGTAATCCAGTTCTTGGCACCGAGTACCACCGGCGGCGCATCCAGGTAATCAAATGCCAATTCGCTGATGTTCTGAGCCAGATCATTTAGGTAAGATCCACGTTCACAGGCATCGCTGGCCAGCAAGATCTTGCCCGTCTTCTTGACGGATTCTAGAACCTTCTCATAATTAAAGGGCACTATGGATCTGGCATCAATGATCTCAGCACTTACACCGTAATCCTTCTCCAGCTTCTCAGCAGCCTCCAGAGCTCTGTACAGAGTGGCTCCGATGGTTAGTATGGTAATGTCTCTTCCCTGTTTCTTGATGTCGGGCTCTCCAATGGGCACCTCGTAATATCCTTCTGGCACTCCACTTGGGTTAAACATTTCGCCTATATCATAAATCCTTTGACTTTCAAAGAATATAACCGGATCAGTTCCCATAAGTGCGCTGTTCATTAGTCCTTTGGCATCATAGGGAGTTGCAGGGAACACCACTTTTAACCCTGGTATATGGGCACACAGAGAAGTCCAATCCTGTGAATGCTGAGCTCCGTACTTGGAACCTACGGATACCCTAAGCACTACTGGCATCTTTAGCACTCCAGCACTCATGGCCTGCCACTTGGCCAGCTGATTGAACACCTCGTCTCCCGCACGGCCTAAAAAGTCGCAGTACATAAGCTCTACTACACAACGACCACCTGAAAGTGCATATCCTACCGCTGAGCCTACTATTGCCCCTTCGGAGATGGGAGCGTTGAACAACCTATGATAGGGCAATGCCTCGGTTAGGCCTCTATACACAGCAAAGGCTCCTCCCCAATCCCTGTTCTCCTCGCCATAGGCAATCAAAGTGGGATCTACATAAAACTTATCCAGCAAGGCTTCAAACACTGCATCCCTAAATTGGAACACTCTATTCTTTGAGACGGGTTTACCATCTTGATAGGCGGTTCTTACCTTCCTCTTTATCTGTTGAAGTCTGGGATTTTCCTCCTTGGGTATGAGGACATCAGGCTGCCTATCATCCATCTTTTCTATTCTCTGATTGGAGAACATCAAATCCGATATTATGTTGGGATTTTTTCTAACATCCATGTGAGGAGAAATTTCATCATCAATGGACAGCTTCATAGTCTTAGTTATAAGATCTTTGGTGTTTTCCCAGATGGATTGGAATTCGCTCTCCTGTGCAACTCCAGCCTCAATGAGATCCTTCTTGAATACTTCCAGAGGATCCTGTTGCATCCAGGCCTCTAGTTCCTCCTTCGTACGATAGCTGGAAGCATCGGAAGGTGAATGACCTGAGAACCTGTAGGTAAGAGTATCTAACAGAACAGGACCTTCTTTGTTTTCCAAAATTTCTTTCTTCCTTCTAATGGCATCTATGACAGCTAATGGATTGAATCCATCCACTCTCTCAGCGTGCATTTGCTCAGGATTTATACCGGCTCCTACTCTGGCCAGGATGTCGTAGCCCATGGTCTCTCCTCTGGTTTGACCGCCCATGCCGTATTGGTTGTTAAAGAAATTGAATATTATGGGCAGTCCTCCTCTATGGCTTTCATCCCATAGAAGCTTAAATTGGTCCATGGCTGCCATATTCATGGCTTCCCATACAGGACCGCAACCCATGGAAGCATCACCGATGTTGGCAATGACTATACCATCCTTACCGTTTACTTTCTTATAAAGGGCGGATCCCATGGCTATATCAGCAGATCCTCCTACTATAGCATTGTTGGGATAGATGCCAAAGGGTGTAAAGAATGCATGCATGGAACCTCCAAGACCTTTATTAAACCCTGTCTCCCTAGCAAATATCTCAGCTAATGTTCCGTATAACAAGAAGTCGATGGCCAGTTCCTTGACGTTGCCTAGGCTCTTTTGTTTGCCCTCGACTATCCTGAGAATTGTACCGTCAAAGAATTCCTCCATTATTCTAAGCAGCTCATCGTCCTCCATACCGTAAATGGCTGATAGACCTTTAGCGAGGATCTCGCCATGGCTTCGATGAGAACCAAATATAAAGTCATTCTCATCCAGTAGGTAAGCCTGACCTACAGCTGAAGCCTCCTGTCCGATGGATAGATGGGCAGGCCCCGGGTGGTTGTAAGGTATCTTATTGTATTCACCTGTGGTTTTTATGAGATTGAGCATGGTTTCAAATTCCCGGATAATGGTCATATCCCGGAAAATCCTCATAAAATCGTCTTTTGTATAGTTTTGCTTCTCTTCCTCAATGGTCTTTTGGTACTGGTTTACAGGAATATCTTCAAATTTGATCCAACCGCTTTTGCGGACCTCATTTGGATCGATAAATTGTGATTTAGGCATTAGGTTATCCCCCTTCATTCTTCTATTTTTCTTGTATTAATACATCCTATTGACTAAAGCCTTCCAGCATCAGAATTGGAAAATCCCTTCTCTTATGATCTCTGCAACGGTAGGATGAGGGAATACTAGTTCCTTTATATCCTTGATTCGCATTTGACTTTCTATCATAAGAGCTGCTCCGTAGATTATCTCAGAAGCGGGATTTCCGATCATGTGAACCCCTAGCAGCGTCCTGTATTTTTTATCTATGATGATCTTGCAGATTCCGTCTCCACCTTCGTTTTCTGCAACGTACCTTCCGCTATATCTCATGGATAGCTTAGCTACTTCCACCTCTATACCTTTTCTCTTGGCTGTTTCCTCTGTCTCCCCGACTGATGCAACCTCTGGATTGGTATATATCACCGAAGGAATAGCATTATATCTCATGATATCCTTGCGCCCTACCATATTGTTGACACATACTTCAGCTTCTCTATATGCAGTATGGGCAAGGAGTGAAATACCATTGACATCCCCAGCAGCGTAGACGTTGGGAATGTTGGTAAGGCCTGTCTCGTCGGTCTTGATCCTTCCTCGCTCTACCTGAACCCCTATGGTTTCAAGGCCCAAGCCCTCTGTAACAGGTCGTCGCCCTATGCTCATCAATATCTTATCTGCATCTATGGCGTGCTCTTGACCTTGGAATTGGTATATGACCCTATTTTGCTCTACTGCTGTCACTTTGGCTTCCAGCTTAAAGTCTATGCCTTTGGCCTGGTAGTTTTTGAGGAGAATGCTTGAGATGTCCCTATCGGTTTCACCTGCAATATGATCCAGCATCTCTATGACAGTGACCTTGCTGCCAGCAGAGTTGAAATAGGAAGCCATCTCAAGGCCAATAACCCCGCCACCTACTATGACCAAGAATGAGGGTACCTCCTCTAGGTCAAGGATTTCACGATTTGTAAGCACATAGCCCCCTTCAATCCCTTCCTTTACTCCAGGTATGGGTGGGATTATGGGCATAGATCCGGTGGCAATCAACAAGCGAGTTCCGGTATAGGTTTCATCCCCTACCTTTACAATATAGCCATCATCATTTTTACCATCAATTCGGCCATAGCCTTTTACCGTGGTAACTTTAGCAGCTTTTAGCTGAGAATTTATTCCAGCTACCAAGGTTCTAACTACTTTATTCTTTCTCTTTATAACTTTTCGGTGGTCAAACTCCACCTCTTTGGCTGTTACGCCGTATTTATCGCTGAACCTGGCATAATCATATATTTTGGCAGAATGAAGTAGGGTTTTAGAGGGAATGCATCCTTCATTGAGGCAAACCCCACCCACATTTCTTCCTTCGATTAAAAGGGTGTTAAGCCCCTCGTTGGCTGCCCGCTGGGCTCCCAGATATCCAGCAGGGCCACCGCCTATAACTATCAAATCATACTTCATAATGCTTCCTCCATATCAATTAGTCAATGTCATAACTTGTGGATGTAATCAGTAAAATCTATTCTATGAAGATCTATCCTGTTAACGGGCTAGCAGCAAACTAAAGTTTTCCAGATTTTGGGCTAATTCTCTTAGGAATCTAGCCGCTGGTGCGCCATCCACCGCTCTATGATCAAAGGTGAGGGATAGTCCCATGGCAGGATAGTATTCAATCTCTCCATTATCTTCCCTAGCCCTCTGCACCATATTGTTAACACCTAAAATGCCAGTTTGGGGTGGGTTGAGTACCGGCGTAAAGGACTCTATGCCCAATGCACCTAGGTTAGTTACCGTAAAGGTTCCGTTGGTAAGGAGATCCGGGTTTATGGTGCCAGATTGGCAGGCAGCAGCTAAATCCTTTACCTCTTTGGAGATATCATAGAGAGACTTTCTGTCTGCATTGAATATGGTGGGTACCATAAGGCCTCTGGGAGTGTCTATGGCAACACCTAGGTTGACTGTGTTGTAAACTCTCATAGAATCCTCAAGGAAATGAGCGTTTAAATCCCTGTGGTTAAGCAAGGTGCGAGATACAGCAAACAGGATAATATCATTTAAAGTAATACCACTTAGCCCCAGCCTCTCACCTTGACTCTTGAGTTTTTTACGGAAAGCCAGTATATCTGTAGCATCAAAGGATGAATTTAGGGTAAGCTGAGCAGAGTTTAACAGGGATTGATGCATGGTCTTTGCTATTACCCTTCGTATATTAGTCAGCTTTACTTCTTCAAAATCCTGTGTTGCATCTGCAGTAGATAGTAGCTGCTTAGATGCTGTAGCGCTAGGCTGTATCTTTGAAGCAGTATCCAAATCATGGGTAGTAATTCGACCACCCAAGCCAGTACCAACTATCTGGTCATCAGAGCTTCTAACAGCATATTGGTCCATAGCTGCGGGGGTTATAATAGGTCCGTTTTCCATTAGGGCTATTATATCCCGTTCTATGATTCGTCCTTCGGGTCCAGTTGGTACAGCCTTTTTATAATCTACTCCAACTCTTTGCGCTAGGTTCTTTGCCCTGGGAGATATCTTTATTATATCTTCCTTACCTTGAGGTGTAATTGATATAATCTCTTGCTCTTCAGAGGATAATAGTAGGTCTTCTTTGACATCTTGGATCGATTCATCTTTGACTGGTTCATCTTTGACTTGGTCTTCTTCAGTAACATGTGGGGAAAACTGTGAAGGATCTTCGCCTTCTTGGCCGATTACACAGACATTGGTAAGAACCGGAACATCATCGCCTTCTTCAAAGAAAATATCTAACAAAACACCTGATTCCTTGGCTTCTTCTTCAAAGGTGGCCTTGTCGGTCTCGTATGTAAACAATACTTCCCCGGCTTCAACCATGTCTCCTTTATTTTTATGCCATTTTGTAATAATGCAACTTTCAACGCTTTGTCCCTGACGGGGCATAATTACTGGTGTAGCCATGTCAACCTCCTATTATTATGATATTGTTATTTGTGCACTGTTAAACATTTCACTATATCCATGTTGCCAGGCACAGTGTATTTTTCCGAGTTAAATTGGTGCAAATAAAATGTTATATTTTATAATATAATGTTATATTCATTATACAACATTACAACTATTGATTATATTTTATCAAACCATACTATCAATGTCAATTTGTTTTACTCAGTTCCCAATAAGGCTAGAGGCTTATTTAACCTGATATTTCCCTATATAACCCTTGTATGCTTAACTTTTCACATCAACAAACACTTCGTACCTCTAAATAGCCGTTGAAATATACGATGTACTAATGTATAATTATTGTTAAATAGATGTTATTTAAGCGTTATGTTTTATCGCGGAAAGGGTGATTTCTTTGAAGGTGTTAAAGGACCAGGTGGCAATTGTAGCCGGTGGCGGCCAAGGTCTAGGCCAGGCATTGTGTATGAGGCTTGACCAGGAGGGTGCAAAGGTCGTTGTAGCCGATATCAATTTGGAAGCAGCTCAGCAAACTGCTAGTGGTTTGAATGATGCTATGGCTATAAGAGTGGATGTCACAGATTACGATCAGTGCCAGGAGATGGCACGAAAGACCGTTGAGAAATATGGAAAGCTGGACTTAATGATTAGCAATGCAGCTATATTGATAGCTAAAGGCATCGATGAGTTCTCCCCTCAAGAATGGAAGAAGGTCATAGATGTTAACTTGGTTGGCTATTTCAACTGTGCGAAAGCCGCAGCTGAGGTTATGCTTAAGCAGGGTTATGGCAATATCATACAGATAAACAGTAAATCCGGTAAAAAAGGCTCCTTTAAGAACTCTGCATATGCTGCCAGCAAATTTGGGGGAATAGGTCTTACCCAGAGCCTAGCTCTAGAATTGGCTCCTCACAAAATTAGGGTTAATGCTATTTGCCCGGGCAACCTATTGGACTCTCCTCTTTGGGTTAATAGTCTTTACGACCAATATGCACGCAACCAGGGCATTACCAAGGAAGAGGTAAGGCAAAAATACCTAAATCAAGTTCCCCTAGGCCGCGGATGTACATATGATGATGTAGCCAATGTTATGGTGTTCTTGGCTTCGGATAAATCAAGTTATATGACCGGCCAAGCTATCAACGTTACCGGTGGTCAGGAGATGAGATAACGAAAGGTATAGGAGGTAGATGACCCTTCATCTACCTCCTTATTTATAATCTACATGCTTCTATAAAAGCCATGACGTTTTCAATTGGTACTTCAGGCTCCAATACGTGAGTTGGCGAAAGAATCAAAGCACCATCATATCCAATTTCCCTTTTTCTAGATTCAACAATCCTTTTAACTTCATCCGATGATGCAAATGGCATAGTAGTTTGAGTACCGATGGTACCGTCTATCACTATCTTGTGACCGAATTGCTCCTTAACCCTCATTATATCCATGCATTCAGGTTGAATTGGATTTAAAATGGTCACACCTATCTCTATTAGTTCAGGGATTATACCCCATATATTCCCATCACTATGATACCAAATCTGAATATCAGGTTTAATGTTTTTTGCAGCTTGATAAACCGTTGCCCATCTGGACTTAATAAATTTTCGCCATAACTCTGGTGAAAACATCAGATCTCTTTGATTGGCAACATCATCGCCGCTAATTATTATATCCACACCAGTATTCGCTGCAGCTATAGCCTTTCTTAAGTTCCTTTCCATGATTCTATCTAAAATATAGTCACATATTTCCTCATTGGTTATCATATCCATTAAAAATTCTTGATAACCACGAATTTGCCATGCATCCTCGTACATATGGGTTAGACTACAACATGTAACAAAGCCTTCGCTATGAGCTCTCTCTACCTTTTCTTTCATGTGCTTATCGGTATAACCGTCTACGTTTGGATATGGAAAATCTTCTATCTCTTTCAATGATGATGCATCCCTCAACGGGCTAATATATTGCGTAAAATGGTACATGCTGCCCGGTACCTCTAGAACTCCTAATCCATTTATATATGCATTGCTGGGAATTTCTAAATCGGAAAAATAGGGTGTAAAATCAGGCGGTTCAATGTCTGTTATTGGTTCCATATTTACTTCCACTGGCATGTACATCCCAAAATATTCTCTTAAACTTATATTGTCGGCTATATTGAATCTTTGCCTAATTTTTCTATCTAATTCCGGGGTAAAATTCGCATAAAATAGAAATTCATCATGCTCTTCATGTGCAATAGTAGCCTTAAACAACTCTAATTGATTCAACTAAAACAACCTCCCATCCCCTCAACCTACTCAAATATATTTCAGAAAATAAACTTCATTTGAGTTTTAATACCTTCCTAATTCCAATGCAGCTTCAATAAAAGTTTTATAGTTATCTTCAGTCTTGGATGAAAGGGGTACATTTATGGGGCTAGCCGTAGGCATGATAACATATCCCCCACCTTCCTTGGCTGCTGTCATACAGTCCATTACCTGTTTATATACTTCTTCCCTAGTCCCGTTTTCTAGTAACTTCAACTGTAAATTTCCGAAGATACACATCTTGCTTCCAATACGTTTTTTAACTTCAGCTAGCGATATATCCCCATCCGGTGGCCCCTCACAGGGATCGATAGCGTCTGCTCCTATTTCCCCTATTATATCCAATACCTTGCCTATCCTGCCATGGGAATGAATCCTTACCTTACCACCATAGCTTTGGATCATTTGAGTCATCTCCTTAACATATGGATATACAAAACGTTTGAAATAAGATGGCGGTAAGTAAGGTGGTGTCATATATTCAGGTCCAACGATGCGGTATAAATCTACCACTCCCCCCTTTAACATAGACTCCAGGTTTGTCATCGTTCTATAATGTATCTCTTCTATAGCTTTTTGAAAATGGTCTGTTTCTGTAAGTGCCCATACTGTGGCTTGACCAAACTCCATTAATTCCATTGCTGTACAAACAGGATCAGCAACGGATGCCATAATAATTCCTCGCTCATCTACCTCTGCCCTAATTCGCTCATAATCACTATAATCATAGGATACCTGCTCATATGGAATTGATAGGTAAGCATCAACATCAGCGATATCCTTGCATAAGTGCTCTGTAGTCCAATGAGTGTAAACATTATCAAATATCTGTATAGTACGACTTAGAGCTCCCTTTGGGGTATGCAAAACTTCTCTTATTATAGAGCAATTTTCCTTTCTATACTTATCCTTGCTAACCTCAACGGGATAAGCCGAGAGTGCAGCTTTTTCGTTAGAAGCGGGGTTCCACATACATACACAATCGGTGTATTCCCGGATAAAATCCATCAACCCTTTATATGAAGGTTCATTGTTTTCAAAAGCTAAAGAGTTATATCCACACAGCTCATATGTAGATATCGGGACTCTATCAACAGGCTCTCGATCTAGTACTTTTAATAAACGCTGTCTTGAATTCATATCGGTTCTCCTTTATGATATATTATGTCTAGTTCTATTCCCACCAGTATCTTTGATATTTCAACAGGGATTTACATAGAGCTTCCACATTTTCTGGTGGAGTAGGAGGATATATTCCTGCAATAAACTCCAATCCGCCTTCAGGACTACCAAGCTTCATAACCTCTTCCTTTATCAAATCGTCAATATCCTTTATTGTACCATAAGGAATTACTACTTGGCGATCTATATCCAGTTGAATACATGCTTTACCTTTGATAGTCTTGGCGATGTTGTCAATTCCATTGCATAGATCCTGAGGATTAACGATATCAACGCCTGCACGGACCTGATCTTCCAATATATCCAATGTTTTCCCATCGCTATGTAAAGCCACTAATACTCCTCTTTGGTGGCATGGTTCCATTAATCTTTTATATGCTGGTGCGATATACTTGCGAAACATCTCGGGGCTTAAAAATGTAGATGTTTGAGTGCCTAAATCCTCACCAAAGTACATTACATCTACCCCTAGATCTAATTGCCTTTGAACTAGTACCATATTGTGTTCTACTAACATATCGATTAATTGTAATAACTCAGGAGTACCTAGAGCATAATCTATCATAGCATTTTCAAATCCCCTAAGATAAGTGGTGCGCATGAATAAGAACCCATGTGGTACATTTCCATAGACTACTAATCCTTTTTCCCTTGCAAGTTCATTCTGTTTTTTTAGGCCTTCCCAGTCAGCGGGACCTCTATCCCATTGTACATTGGGATCTGGGACCTCATAATCCTTTAACTTACTCCAATCATCCAAAACTACATTGGTCACTACACCTTCTATCCCATTTTGGCTGGTTTCCCATATACAGCCCCACGCATCGGTAAAAGGTTCATCTTTACGATGAGCTGGAGTAAACTCATAACTCTCATAATCTCTCCACCCGGGGTAAACATGAGGAAAAAACTGAGGAAATTTCATGCATACTTTCTCCATCTCCTCCCTGTACTCATCCCAAGATGCGTCACTGATATGGACGTGGGATGGTATCCATTCAGGATACTGAAAACGTGCATTTCTTAGATAATTCTCTCTGACCGATAACATATTTTATGATCCCCCATTATTACACGAATTCTTTTAATTTATTATTTGCTATTTATATATAGTAACTGGATATGATTATCCCTTTAAAGCGCCAATCATAACACCTTTTATAAAGTATTTCTGCACAAAAGGATAAACGCAGACAATTGGCAGTATAGCCACCATAATTATAGAATACTTAAGTTGTGCACCGGATAACAATCGTTCATATCCTTGAATCGAACCCATTCCCTCAGATGAATTCTGTATAACTATTTTCATCAAGTACAGCTGTAAAGGTTGTAAGTCTACACTAGGAGTAAATACCATGGGTAGGAAGTACATATTCCAAAAAGCTACAGCGCTATACAAAGCTACAACAGCAATGATAGGATATGAAAGAGGAATAATTATGCTAAAGAGTATTCTCAAATCGTTACATCCATCAATC
>JAWLDD010000036.1:0-12490 GCA_041686815.1 Candidatus Atribacteria bacterium
TCATAAAAGAAGCCCAGATCGGGCTTCTTTTTTTGATGTTTTAACGTGGGAATAGTTGCCAGTAAGCTTATTGGATAAAAATCACTTATTTACAGCATAATATCAATAACACTTCAGCATGTAAATAATAGTTATTCAATAAAGGAGGCAATACTTTGCTGGGAAATATACTAGCTGCGATAAATCTGTTTTTTGCCATTGTTATCGGTCTCTACTTTCTCAATTTGTTAAAAGGTCAACAGGGAAACAAGGTAGCTGTGGAAAAGGAGTCAAGGAAAGAGCTGGAAAGGCTGCAAAGGCTCCGAGAGATATCCCTCAGTGAACCTTTATCGGAAAAGACCAGGCCTAGCGAATTCAACGAAATAATTGGGCAGGAGGAAGGCATCAAAGCACTTAAAGCAGCACTTTGCGGTCCAAATCCCCAGCATGTATTGATATATGGCCCTCCCGGCGTGGGAAAGACCTGTGCTGCCCGTATTGTACTAGATGAAGCAAAAAAGAATCCCTTGTCCCCTTTCCGTAAGGATGCTAAATTTATAGAGATGGATGCCACCTCTATCAGGTTTGATGAACGCAGCATAGCAGATCCTCTAATCGGTTCGGTACATGATCCAATATATCAGGGAGCAGGTCCTTTGGGAGTAGCTGGGATTCCTCAGCCTAAACCCGGGGCTGTAACCAAAGCCCATGGCGGAGTGTTGTTTTTGGACGAGATTGGTGAGCTTCATCCTGTACAGATGAACAAGCTTTTAAAGGTGTTGGAAGACCGAAAGGTGTTTTTAGAAAGCGCTTATTACAATTCTGAAGACACCAATATCCCACGGCATATTCATGAGATATTTAAAAAAGGTTTGCCAGCGGATTTTAGGTTGGTGGGAGCTACTACAAGAAGTCCCGAAGAGATACCATCAGCTATAAGATCCAGGTGTATGGAGATATTCTTTAGGGGCCTAACTCAGGAAGAAAATATGATAATTGCCCGAAATGCAGCTAAGAAGGCTGGTTTTGAAATAGACGAGAAGGGTATAGAAATAATAGGCAAATATGCCAGTAATGGTCGAGATACCGTTAATATTATTCAGTTGGCAGGAGGACTTGCACTGACAGAAAATCGGAGCACCATTTTGCCCAGGGATATAGAATGGGTGATAAACAATGGACATTATTCGCCTCGACCAGAGAAAAAGGTTTCCGATTCCCCACAAGTAGGATATGTAAATGGATTGGCAGTATATGGTGCCAATTTAGGTACCCTCATAGAGATAGAAGCTTCTGCTTTGCCCAGCATTAAAGGAAGAGGCATTATTACAGTAACCGGTATCATAGATGAAGAGGAGATCGGTTCGGCAGGAAAGAAAAGCAGGCGCAAGAGCACTGCAAAGGGCTCAGTGGATAATGTAATGACAGTAATCAGGAAGTATTTGAATATAGACCCCAGGGATTACGACATCCATCTCAATTTTCCCGGCGGAGTTCCTATTGACGGTCCCTCGGCAGGTATAAGCATGGTAACCGCCATATACTCGGCTATAACGGGTTTACCCGTTGATAACAATGTAGCTATGACTGGTGAAGTATCTATCCTAGGTGAGGTAAAGGCTGTTGGAGGAGTCAATGCCAAATTGCGTGCTGCTGTAGAGGCAGGCGTTAAGAAGGCCATAATCCCCAAGGACAATTGGAATGAACAATATTCTGATTATCCTATCACCGTAGTTCCCGTATCTGGCATAGAAGAGGTAATAAACCAAGTAATCTGTGAGGGGCATGAAAAAAAGAAGTCAGAGTCAGGTATACAAAATGCCAATCTATTGACTGCTCTGGGGAGAAGACACTACACTACCTAATGCAGATTATAATAGTTTTAACATAAATGCCGGGCAAATAGCCGGCATTTTTTTCCTTGATAAGGTTTGTTTTAGAGGATATAATGATTATACCCATCCGGGTGTTAGTATTTTTCCTGTATCCTTAAGATTTTTGATGGTTTATCCTAATACTTTCGAAGTTGTAGGCAGGGTTGCCATTTTTGTTGATAGTTATCACTTGAAAAGGAGGGATTATAGATGACCAATGAGAATAATAAAACCAGGACATTACCCCTGTTACCCCTTAGAGGTTTGACGGTTTTCCCCTACATGGTATTGCACTTTGAGGTAGGCAGGCAAAAATCCATATTGGCGTTGGAAAGTGCCATGGTCAACAACCAGGAAATATTTTTGGTTACTCAAAAGGATCCAGAGAATGAGGATCCTGATCAGGAGAGTTTATACAATGTAGGCACCATATCCAAGATCAAACAGCTGCTCAAACTGCCTGGGGATACCATTAGAGTTCTGGTTGAAGGTATTAATAGAGGAAAGATTGTAGAATTCCTTGATAATGATAGATATTTTGAAGTTGTGGTAGAAGAGCACAAAGAAGTGGAAGAAGGAGATCCTTTGGAGGAAGAGGCATTGATGCGAACCGTCATGAATGCCTTTGAGGATTATATAAAGCTGAGCAACAAGATCTCCCCCGACACCTTGGTATCCGTTAATACAGTAGAGGATATCGGACAATTTGCCGACATAGTAGCTGCCAACGTTTTGGTTAAAAACAGTGACAAGCAAAATGTTTTGGAGGCTTTTGACCCCAAAGATAGGTTGGAAATACTCTATGAGTTCTTAGAAAAGGAGATACAGATTCTAAAGATCGAAAAGAAGATCAACCTAAGGGTCAAAAAGCAGATCGATAAGGTTCAAAGGGAGTATTATCTCAGAGAACAGATGAAGGCCATTCAGAAAGAGCTGGGAGAAAGCGACAGTATATCCACGGATGTGGAAGAATACAACCAAAGGATAGAGGAGGCCAATCTTCCAGAAGAAGTCCACGAGAAGGCCATAAAGGAACTGGAGCGGTTTTCCAGAACACCGCTGTCGTCCCCAGAAAGCTCAATAATTCGTACCTACTTAGACTGGATATTGGATTTACCTTGGAACTATGAAACCAAGGACAATCATAACTTAAAGACCGCTGCTCGCATCCTGGATCAGGACCACTATGGTCTAGAGAAGGTTAAAGAACGAGTTATAGAGTATTTGGCGGTACTCCAGCTTACCCAGAACATGAAAGGTCCTATTCTATGTTTTGTAGGCCCCCCTGGGGTTGGAAAAACCTCTATCGCAAAATCCATTGCCAGGGCCTTAGGCCGAAACTTTGTGCGCATGTCTTTGGGGGGCGTACGAGATGAAGCTGAGATAAGAGGTCATAGGCGCACCTACGTAGGATCCATCCCGGGGACAATTATTTCATCCATCAAACAGGCAGGATCAAAAAATCCGGTCTTTCTACTGGATGAAATAGATAAGATGAGCAGCGATTTTAGAGGTGATCCTGCCTCTGCCATGCTGGAGGTGTTAGATCCGGAGCAAAACTTCTCATTCCGGGATCACTATTTGGAGCTGCCCTTTGACTTGTCCAAGGTCATGTTTTTGACCACTGCAAATACTCTGGACACCATACCCAGACCATTGCTTGACAGAATGGAAGTAATACGGATAGCGGGATATACTGAAGATGAAAAGACCAACATAGCCACCAAGTACCTTGTACCTAAACAGTTAGAGGCTCATGGTCTTAAGAAAGGCAGTATAATCATACCAGAACAGACCATTCGGGATACGATAAACTATTACACCCGAGAGGCGGGAGTAAGAAATCTGGAGAGACAGATAGCTGCCATTTGCAGAAAAGGGGCAAGAAAGCTCTTAGAGACTGGGAAAAAGCGTATAAGGGTGACTCCCAAGAGTCTTCATGACTATCTTGGAATACCCAGATTTAGCTACAATAAGGCCAATCTAAAGGATGAAGTGGGCTTGGTGACGGGACTAGCGTGGACAGCAGTGGGTGGGGATACCCTCTATATTGAGGTCACTCCCATGACGGGAACAGGGAAGCTGGAGCTGACCGGCCAGCTGGGAGATGTAATGAAGGAGTCTGCCAGCGCGAGCCTTAGCTATATAAGATCAAAGGCAGAGGATTTTGGAATCGATCCAGAATTCTATAAGAATACTGATCTCCACATTCATATTCCCGAAGGGGCTATTCCAAAGGACGGACCATCAGCAGGGATAACTATCGCCACCGCTGTGATATCAGCATTGACCAAGACACCTGCCAGACGGGATGTGGCCATGACCGGAGAGATTACTCTAAGGGGAAGGGTATTGCCCATAGGCGGGTTAAAGGAAAAGATTCTGGCAGCTCATCGTGCAGGAATAACCAAAGTTATAATACCCGAAGAAAATCGTAAGGATTTAGAGGAGATCCCGGAAAATGTAAGGGGAGAGATAGATATAGTAGCTGTTGAAACCATGGAAGAAGTTTTAACACATGCTCTAGTTGGAGGGGAAAAATATGGAGATACTAAAGGCTGAATTCGTAACCAGTGCAGTTGGGCGTGAGCAGTATCCCGCTGATAATCTGCCATACGTAGCGCTGGTTGGCAAATCAAATGTGGGCAAGTCTTCCATGATCAACACCATCACCAATCGCTCAAAACTGGCCAAAACCAGCAGCCAGCCGGGCAAAACCCGGCTGGTGAATTTCTATAAGATCAATGACGCTTTCTATATTGTAGATCTGCCAGGGTATGGCTTTGCCAAGGTATCCCACAAGGAAAAGGAGAGTTGGGGTCATATGATAGAAAACTTTCTGACCGAATCTCCCAACCTTTTGGGTATAATCCAATTGCTGGATATAAGGCACAATCCTACTACCGACGATATTACTATGATGGATTGGATTAAGCATTATGATTTTCCCTTGATAGTGCTGGCTACAAAAGCAGATAAGCTGGGGAAAACCAGGCTTAAACCTCAGATGGAAAAGATAAGAAGCCAGCTGCAACTATCACGGGATATACCCATAATTCCCTTCTCATCTCAAACCAGATATGGTAAAGAGACCCTTTTAGAAGCTTTGGACTCACTCCTTAGTAGTCCTCCTGATCTTCAGCGTTAATGATAATAACAGTGTCGCCTAAGGATATCCTCTGGATATCCTTTTCTTCTTGTTCTGAAGAATTTTCAGAGGATTCATTGGCTGTAATACCTTCAGTGGGCTCATAAGCTCCTGATTCATCTTCAGAGGATCTATTCTCAGAAGACTCATCCTTTGTGGTTTGGTTGTTTGTCTTTTCAGCTTTAATAGGTTCATCCGTCACATCTACATTCACTTTATCATCCTCTTTGTCATTCTCGGGGGATGTTTCATTCGGTGTTACTTCATCAGAGTTTGGAATTTCATCCTCCTTTGCATCAAGGTCTTTTTGGACAACCATTTCCTCTTGGCTATCGGATTCTTCCAATACATCGCTTTCTTCCAGTACATCCGTTCCTACCTGGACATCCATGTCATGACTGGTACTTCTATCCGTAATAATATTTCCATCCTCATCCAAATGAATGGGAAGGGGCTTATACTTCACATCTTGCATATTATAAAGCTTTGGACTTGCCTGGCGAGATCGAAGCTGGAGCTGCTTGATCTGAAAGTCCAACTGTTTGATTTGAGCATTGATATTAAATAGAGTTCTTTCGTTCATCTGAATCTGATCCTGGAGACTATAGATAATGGAATTTAGGTGGTCCAGTTGTGAAAATAGGTTATTGACTGCTTCTCTAAGGCTCTTATTCTCCCGTCTAATGGATGAGATGGAGCGCTGGGCATCAATCCATTCAATGGGACTATCCATTTGACCTTTGTTCAAACTGGTAGCGGGTACAGTAGTTGAGCTATCTTCTGACATCAGTTTTTTCGTAGAAGCAGGATGCCAATTCACCCCAGCCAGCTTTATATCGGGATAACCTTGACCCCAAACATCCAGAGTTCTAGGCTTTTCATTATGCAAAAGAATAAGGTTTAGCAGGGTAATGTTATGATCCAAGCTGTCCCGAAGCAGTTGAGGAGCAGACCAGCTTTGTCCCCAGTCCTTGGAATACATCCTATATAAGGACTCATCTTCTTTCCAAAAACAGTAAAGGTCTTCCTCTTCCATCACCAAAGGTACTTTTATCTTATGGGAGCTTTCATGGATAATAGATTCCTTCCAGCCTCCATGGCCATCCTTGGCAAGCTTCAAAAGATGCCTTATTTCATATCGCTGATCAACAGCCTTAGACCAAAGTATGTGTATGTTTTCCCATCTATCTACATGGATTTTACAGCTAAGATCATCCGAGGAAGAGTGAATGGTAATGGGTTCAACCCAAGACAGGGTAGAGGGATCATAGATGCAGTAATATAGATGGATCCGCTGTCTCCACTTTTGAGTAAACAACAAATGAAGCTTATTGTCGTGATCAATGTATATATCTTGGATTTTGGTCATCTGGTCGGACATAAACTTCCATAACCTTCCCCCATACCATTTACCATCGTGCAGATAATAGTGTATTAGGGTTTCTCCGCTTCTGCTGAGAGAATGATTGATATAGCATATTATGTGGATTCCTACCTCTGAAGAATGTATGGAAAAGTAGGAAATATCCTGGAATCTGGAATAGATTCGCTCTAGAACTTGACTGGACCATTTGTCGTCAACAAACTCGTAATAGAGCAGCTGGCGTGTTACTGTGTACGCTAAAATACGGATGATTCCCAGGCTATCCATGGTGACGGAGAATCCCTTTAAAGGCTGGGATTCTATATGTTCATGGGTGGACCATGTCCCTTGTCTGTTGTTGGTGTAAGCAATCCTTTTGCTATCGGATAGATAAAAATGCCATTGGATACCGTCCTTATCCTGCAGAATATAGTTGGTATCATGATTTATAAGATCATCCATTCTATTACCTCCTCTATAGGATATGTGGATTTTATTTCTTTATGATATTCACAAAAGATACTCCCTTTACATACTATGCAATATAAGGAGCGCAAATGCTCTAAGATATGAGACCACTTATTTAGAGGGGGTTATAAGATGTCTTTTTATTCTCAACAAAATCAGGGGAATGAACTCTGTCCTTCGTTAATTGGTTTCGATGGGTTGAAGAGGATCAAAGAACGGGTCTGCGTTCAGGTCAATAAAGTATATGATGCTTGCTTGCAGCAAGAGACATTGGAAGATGTAAGGGTCAATCTAACCCATGTAAGAGGAAGTGGATTTGAACCACCTCTAACCTTCATAAGCTGCAGGAGCACTTCAGTTAAGGGTAAATTAGTAGGAACCATGATCGAGAGACTAGAAGACAGACCTAACTTTGCCAGGGTAAGAACCAAAGTCGAAATACCTGTCGAGGTTATTTTTGAGGATGCAAGGGGTAAACAGGGATCTGGTAAAGCTGTTATCGTAATACCTAAAGACGTAATAATGTTTGTGCCCGATGAGTCAGTTATTCCTTTCCAATTAGAAAGCGTCGTCAACGCAATATGCGTTTCAGGTATGTTTGTACCTGGCGATGCCTTCAGATTCAACCTGGATGTATGTATTACCGTCATTCTAAAGATCATTGCCAAGGTTGAACTATTAATACCCGCATTCGGATTCTGCGAGATTCCTCCTTGCGAAGAGTTTGCAGCCAACGTCTGTGATGAATTCTTCAGATTACCTCTATTCCCGCCGCAACTTGAGGATATGCCTTTGGATCCAAAGCCACGCCCCAGGCCTAGGCTGATGGTTCATGAAGAAGAAGCAGAAGAAGAATAATTATAGGCTGCATCAAAAATCCTATAAGCTGAGATGGCTTATAGGATTTTTAATTTTTGCACAAAAGGATTAATCTAATATATTTGACTTTTATTAGGCCAATAAGGGAAGAAAAAGTCTTGGCTTTCATTCAGTGCATCAAAACCAGGAATACTTAAATAAATTAATGAAAATTGTAACAGTCTATTCTGAACTTACGTATATATATAACGGATATACAACAATATATAATATATCCATTACCTGGAAAAGACAGTGTTTAAAGCGTATGGCTAGCCTGATATGGGAGAATATTAAAATGCTCTTAGCTGCGTAGATATACTTATACAAAAGAATCTTCGATTGAGAAAATCCTTAGTCGGAGAAGAGATAAAAATATATTACTGGAAGGAGCAATTATATGGTAAAAAACTCTTCTGCGCCATAGAGTTCGGTGCTCAAGAAGTGGATGGCTAAGTAATAAAGGGATAGTAGATAGTAGTTGCAGATATCACCTCCAAAAAAGGAAAAGACCGTATAAAGGGAGTTGGGCTTAGGGATTTACGAAAACAAGTGAATTATTGACCGACTCTCTTCAAGCGGAGACTCGAAAGTAAAGACTGCACCGAAGGATAAAACCTTTAGTGCAGTCTTTCTGTATGTGTGAATTGCTTTGTAGATAAATACTTCAATTAACTTCTGCGTATTTCCATAGTCTTCATCCTTATTGATATATGAGTTCATAAAATGAATGTGTGACATATGAACCGTCTATGGTAATGCTTTAAATCTTACCTACAAACAAAAATCACATTAAAACGGGTCGGATGGATTTGAAACAACATACCAATCTTGTTCAAACAAAATATAACAATCATCATCACCATTCATTCTATACGAAATATAAGCAGCACCGCCATTGATATTGAATGTATAGCTTTCTCCACCATCAACATCGCTGCAATAAAACAGCCACAAACATTAGAAGAGACTTCTTCATGATAGTACCTCCTTAAACAGTTATCAAGTAAAGCTATCGCCATCTTGTTATAAAAACATTATTTGAACTTCAGTATAATATTGACAGCCCCTAACACCAGCAAGTGCGCCGGATAATAAGCGTAGAAGAAATATTTTAAGTTAACTCCTTTTTTGTTGTTATAAAAATAAATAAGTAGAGCAACGGCACAAGCAGCAAAAGCGCTGTTTACATCAACAAAACCAAATGGTCTAAACAAACAGTACATCACAAAAGCCCATATACATACCCCAATCATCTGTAAAATACGCTTTTTTCTTAATGCGTAGAACAAGAGGATCAAAGCGACCCCTTTAATGCCATAATCACTTCTTGTTCCGTATAAAAGCAAAGCTCCGGCAAACGAGCCGAAAAGAAAAGTATACTTCCACCACTTGAATTTTGGCTTTACGAAAAAACTTTCATAACAATAAATTGCAAACATTCCAAGTGCCATTGTATACAGCACATTTAAGGTGTCAGTTAATATCCAAACATAGTTAATTTTTAATAAAATACAAGGCAGAAAAGCGGCTATACCAACCCACAGCATTGATGCATGAGGTTTCCTGTTTAATATAAAATACCAATAAACCGCCAACATCAAGGCTGTTGATAAGGCATATATCAATACAGGTATAGATAAGACATTTGTTATGTATTGTATTTTTGCACTTGTATCAATAGACATTCTATTCGGTGGATAAAATGTAAGCGCATAAGGAATTTGAGAAATCACCGCAAACAAGACTAAGTTAGAAAAATACTTTATACGGTCTTTAGAGTGTTCCCAGCCATTTGCTATAAGAAAAGCGAATATCGGAAACACAATGCGTCCCAAATACCTCATATACGTTGCCTGGCTGTAAGAAATAATATCCCAACCCTGCCAACCTAAGACGGAAGAAAGGTGGTCTAATGTCATTGTAATTATAGCTATAATTTTCAATATAAAAACAGTCATTAGTCTATTGGTGCCTCCTTTATTTATAAAATGAATAATGTGTCTTAACTCCAAATACAGAGTATATTCATAGTCTTAACTCACAAAAAATCTAATGTTAATTGACAACTGTACCACCCCATTCTACGACAGTAAAACCTTGCCGCTTAAAAGGTTCGAGATTTTGTTCCTCGATGGAAATAGCTTTATCAAGAGGTCTGTACGCCATAAAAACTCTCAAAATGCTATCAGGTTCAGGTATTATTTCCAATTCAGCATTATCTGTGTAAACTTCATTCTGAAAAGTAATAAGATTGTATGGATTATTTTGCATTTTGGGGAGCCAGTAGACAATAAACTCATTATATTCTTTTGGTGTCAAACCAATATACTCTAATTTGTCCCGTAAAAATCCAGCAGTATCTTCCCCTTTTACAACAAACCCCTTACTCATATCATATTCAATATTGCTGTTGCCTTCCCAAAACAGATAAGAATACTCTTTCCCATCTTTTTGATTGATTAACATTCCGTCAGGATGAGCAGTTACAGTCCAGACCCCATTATAAGTGGGATAGGTGCAAATAATGTTTCCATTATAATCTAACTTAACTGTTACTTCCATGGTTTCTTCTGGATATAGATAAATCACTGGTTTTGCGGCTGTTGGTTCATCATCCTTATTATCATCTTCACACCCTGTCATAATTAATGCTATTGAAAACAATAGGACTATACAGAATAGAGTAAATTTAAATTTTTTCATATCAAAATCAACTCCTTTATATTATTAGACGATGAAGTTTACAATTGGTTCCATTTCCTAAGTGATCTAAGGACTGTTTGACGTAGGCACTATTGGATGCTAATAGAGCCATCCGTCCCATGCTGGCATATTGGAGATGTATTCTCCCTCCACGGCGTTGAAGCTCATCCAAGACGAGTGGTATCTGCCCCGACCCTCTTTTTTATGTAGTATTTTTCTCGTACCTATTTAAAGATAAATTGCGAGTTATCTTTCCGAGAAATACAGAAAGCCTGTTCGGTCGATGTGGCGGCATTGAATTCCATGCTTTTATATAAGTATCATTTACGCACTCATCAGAATCCTCAGGATTTTGCAGAATGTTGTAAGCTATGTAATGACAATATCTGCCGTATTTAGTGGATGTTTCGACTATAGCTTTTTCGGATCGTTCCCAATACAAATCCACAATTTTGCTATCATCCATTGTTTACCCCTTTCTGGTGTTATTACCTTTTCACCCTAATACACCGGATTTTATACTGCTTCGTCACACATTTCTGAAATATATTTAAATAAAAACTGTTTACCATAACAAATAATTCAATAGTGAAAATATAAGTAATTTTTATCTATGGCATTTTAAAGTCAGTTTAGCTACCCCAACATCTAACACACAAGCGTTTCGAGAGATTCCAGTATACGCTCTCTTTTGATTTAATGAGTTTGCTATTAGATATTTCCTCCATCCTACACAAATTCTAAAATGTCATCAACCGTGCAGTCAAGACTCTGCATACCAAAACGGTACTCGAGAGTATTGTAAAGACCACCTTATTACTCTAAATTGAGTAATGGAAAAGGGAGGACACACCAAATATATATAATTTGCGCTGAAATGATTGTTGCATCACAAAATGACTTGCTATTATCCTTTTTCAGAGCAATATATGTAATGAAGGAGGTGCCGCATGAGTAGAAACTGGACACAGGAAGAATTGCAGAATGCAAGCAAAACTATGAAAGCTGCCGGTCATTTATGTTATGAAGAGTTCTGCGAACAATTGGATAAGACCATCTTCACAGCCTATTGCAAGGACACAGATAATAACCTTATTAAAATCAGAGGCCCATATAACTGCAAAAAAGAATTAGAAAAGCAAGTTGAAGAGCATTTCAGCCACTTGAAAATAATTACAGTGCTGTCCGCGGAGGATATTGCTTTTATCAAGGAGAGTCTCTAATAAGCCATCTCAAACAAAAAGACCTCGTTACTATACCCACACCGGACATGGTAATGAGGTCTATTTTTATTCTTTGCTTTCAGTTTCAGCGGCCTTCTTCCGAGCATAGCTTGCTCGTCTGTTCTTACGATTACGCTCAGCTTGGCAATCCCAACTGTCACAATATAGTTGACGGCTCGAATGTCGCACAAAATATTTACCACAGGCAAGGCACGAAAGTATAGAGCCTTGCGATTCAAAATAATCAAGATCTTCATCAAGCGGCGGCGCAACGTCAGCTACCATTCTGGAAAATGTGTACCAACAAATATCAAAAACCGATTGAATGTCAGCTCCATACATCACTTTACCGGTTTTCTTGTCTAATTTCAGCCTCATCCGAAAGTCTGGGAACATATCAATCACTTGTAATATATGGTCATTGTAGTTCTCTAAAATATGAGACTTGTATTCCTCATCATCCTCATATTGCCTGTATCGTTCAAGAAAAGCGAGACTGTCACAAAGCCTACCTTCATAATAGAGATTTCTCGCGTAGTCAATTTGGCCGTAGTATTTAACTCTCCTCAAGGCAAAGTACAGTTCAAAGACAGTACCCAAATTGCACAAATCCTTTATGAATCGATTTATACTGAAGGTAGCATCTTTCTGAATTAAATCCATGTAAGTGATGTATACAAACTTCTCGCTTTCCAGCATTTCATATAAATTATCAATATCATAAGGATGAATATTGTTTCTACACCAATCCCAGACGGCATCTGAAATTGACTCAGTGCTGTCTGGGTTATTTAATTTCCCGTAAAGATTACATAGGCTAACCAACAGTTCTTGGCCAGTAAGAGAAGTATCAGTACCACTTTGGGGAGCA
>JAWLDD010000037.1:0-3333 GCA_041686815.1 Candidatus Atribacteria bacterium
AAAGAACCTTGGCGGAATCAAAAATATGGATAAGCTTCCGGCAGCTATCTTTGTCGTAGATCCTAGGAAGGAAAGAATTGCCATTGCCGAAGCGCGTAATCTGGGCATTCCCATTATAGCCATCGTGGATACCAATTGTGATCCCGATGAAATCGACTATGTGATTCCTGGTAATGATGATGCTATCCGAGCTGTCAAATTGATAACATCCAAGATTGCAGATGCAGTATTGGAGGGACGTCAAGGAGAGCAACTTACCGATGTGGATGTAGAACAAGAGTAATTGAAAGGGGAAGAAGGGGGCATCCATTCTTCCCTTTTATAATAATTGGTAATGATCTATACATAGGTGTTAGGTATAAAAGTAGTATAGATAGTATTATAAATAAGACATTATAGATTAGGAGGAATGTCAAATGATATCGGCTTCTATGGTAAAAGAGCTCAGAGAACGTACCGGAGTTGGTATGATGGACTGCAAAAGGGCTCTGCAGGAAACCAACGGCGATATGGAAAAGGCAGTAGAGTTATTGCGTGAAAAAGGATTGGCTTCTGCTGCTAAAAAAGCTGGTAGAATAGCAGCGGAAGGGATAGTAGATTCCTATATTCATGGTGGAGGTCGCATAGGAGTTCTAGTTGAAGTTAACTGCGAAACCGACTTTGTTGCTAAGACCGATGAGTTTAAAGCCTTTGTTAGGGATATTGCTATGCATATAGCAGCAACCAATCCCAGATATGTTTCAAGAGAACAAATTCCCCAAGCGGAGCTTGATAAGGAAAGAGAGATTCTGAGGGCTCAGGCACTCAATGAAGGGAAGCCTGAAAAGATTGTGGATAAGATGATCACAGGAAGAATTGAAAAGTACATCAAAGAAATATGCCTTTTGGAACAGCCTTTCGTTATAGATCCAGATAAAACCGTTCAAGATGTTCTCAATGAAAAGATCGCTACTATAGGTGAGAATATGAACATTCGCAGATTTGTTCGATATGAAAGAGGCGAAGGCTTATAAAAACGGCAGGATGACTTTGTTAACGAAGTTATGAGCCAAATGCAAGGGTAAGAGAGAACACATCTGTGTTCTCTTTTTTTGGAAGGTTCTTATGGAATAAAAGAAGGAAAAAAGCATAAAACGTAGAAATATATCTATTAGGGATGGAGGTTTTATTTATGCCAAAACCGATTTACAACAGACTCGTCTTAAAGATTAGCGGAGAAGCTCTTGCAGGGGAAAAGGGCTATGGTATCGATCATCAAATTGTAGACCTAATATCCGATCAAGTCATAGAGATAGCCAATATGGGAATTGAAGTAGCAATTGTAGTTGGAGGAGGAAACATATGGAGAGGCAGAGCTGGTATTGGTATGGATCGTACCACTGCAGATCATATGGGTATGCTGGCGACTGTAATAAATGCTCTAGCCCTTCAAGATGCTCTAGAGAATAAGAATGTCCCAGTTCGAGTGCAAACCGCTATTGAAATGAGGCAGATTGCAGAACCCTATATAAGAAGACGAGCAGTGAGACATTTGGAGAAAGGCAGGGTAGTGATATTTGCCTGTGGTACCGGTAACCCTTACTTCTCAACGGATACAGCCGCAGCATTAAGGGCAGCTGAAATTGAGGCCCAGGTCATATTATTGGCTAAGACTGTTGACGGAGTCTATGATGCTGATCCTAAGATTGACAAAAGTGCAAAGAAGATAGACAGGATTAGCTACATGGAAGTTATAAAAAGAGGGCTGGGGGTAATGGATACCACCGCAATAACTTTGTGTATGGAAAACAAAATACCTATAGTGGTTTTCGGTTTAGAGAGTCGAGATAATATTAAAGCCGCCATCCTGGGTAAAAAAATAGGTACAATTATAGAGGAGGAATAATAGTGCTCAACGATCTTTATGCAGAAACCAAGGAAACTATGGGTAAAACAATATCCAACCTAAAGAATGAACTAGGTAGCCTTAGAGCAGGAAGGGCTAACCCTCAATTGTTGGATAGAATAATGGTAGATTATTATGGAGTTCCTACTCCCATCAATCAATTAGGCAATATTTCGGTTCCTGAACCTAGGTTGTTAGTTATAGCTCCATGGGAAACTAAAATGATTTCAAGTATAGAAAAGGAAATATTGAAATCCGATTTAGGCATTACTCCAAACAGCGATGGCAAGGTAATACGTTTGGTATTTCCTGAGCTTACCGAGGAGCGCAGAAGAGATTTGGTAAAGGTAGCCAATAAGATGGGTGAAGAGGCAAAGGTTGCTGTACGAATGATACGACGAAATGCAAACGATCGGATCAAAAAGATGAAGAAGAATTCAGAGCTGCCTGAAGATGATTTGAAGGCTGCCGAAAACGAAATTCAGGAAATAACTGATGAACACATTAAGGAAATCGACAGCATAATAAAAGCTAAGGAAAAAGAAATTATGGAGGTATAAATGAAGATTCCTGATTTGACAGGTTATACTTTGGATGAAGGTGTATCAGTAATAAAGAAGGATTTTGATTCATTAGAGGTTGTCATTCAGGAATATACTATACCGGATGATTTCCATAGGAAAGAAGATATTGACTCAGGAGTAAAACGAATTGTACGACAAAGAATAAACCCAGACAACCATTTGGAGTTAATAGTTTTTACCTTCAATGAAACACCGAGATTATAACTTTAAGGCAAATAATGTACCATTATTTGCCTTAAAGTAGTTGAAGTAAAATATCCTGTTGTCTTATCTTACAGAGAAGGAATGGATTATGAGTTTAAATAGATTTTTTAATGGAAAAGTTAAGGCCAAGGAAATGACAGGTGAGCTTTTCGAGCAAGTTAAGAGTAAACCTATACCAAGCCATATATGCATAATCATGGATGGAAATGGTCGCTGGGCTCAAAAAAAGGGCTTACCAAGAACCGCTGGACACCGGCAAGGTGTAGAAATTATAAGAGACATAATAAAGATCAGTGCAGACTTAGGCATTAAGTATTTAACCCTCTATGCATTTTCTACTGAGAACTGGAAGAGACCTAAAGCTGAGGTTAAGGCAATTATGGGCTTGTTGGTAGAATATTTAAGAAAAGAGTTGAAAGCCTTACATGAAAACAATGTAAAGATATCTATCATAGGTGACACTTCCCTCCTTCCGAAGGAAGCTTATGCAGAAATTGAGAGGGCAGTTACAACTACCAAGGACAATACTGGATTACAAGTTAATGTAGCTTTGAATTATGGTGGTAGGTCTGAATTGGTTATGGCCATTAGAAATATTGCACGAAAGGTAGCTGAAAATAAGTTATCTATTGATGATATTGATGAAGAGCTAGTATCTGC
>JAWLDD010000037.1:3343-12422 GCA_041686815.1 Candidatus Atribacteria bacterium
TGATTAGGACAGGAGGAGACAGGAGGATTAGTAACTTCTTATTGTATCAAATTGCTTACACCGAACTATGGTTTTCGGATTCTACGGTTCACTGGCCTGATTTTACTGCCAAGCGCTATTTAGATGCGATATCTGATTTTCAAAATCGTCAACGTCGTTACGGGGGCATTACGACGGGGAAGGATGGTCAGTAATGTTAAAACATAGGATACTCAGCGCAGCTGTTGGTATATTATATATTATTTTGATGATCAATATTGGAGGATGGTTTTTTAAAATCTCAGTTTTGTTAATGACATTTATTTTAATGCACGAGTTCTATCATGCATTTATCAATAAGGGTTATAAACCTGTTATATGGCTAGGCTATATATTCATTTTTTTATTGTTTTCTTTACTGTTTTTCCCCAACATAATAGTTTCAGGATACAATATTTTAATTCTTATAGCCATCATTACCATAACCGGACTTATAATGCCAATATTCAGCCAAAAGTTAAAGATTAATGATATATTGGTCACGGTATTTGCTGCTTTATATCCCGGAGTTTTAGTTTTTTTTCTTGTACCACTGGCCTTCGATTCAATACCATATGGGATGAACTTACTAATATTGACCTTCTTGATTACTTGGTCTACCGATACATTTGCTTATTTTTTTGGCAGTAGATTTGGAAAGAATAAGCTTTGTCCTTCCATCAGTCCCAATAAAACCATCGAGGGTGGATTAGGAGGATTGTTTGGCAGCATAGTTGTAGGTATATTGTTTGGAATGATCCTAAGACAATCCATTAAACTGTCCATCGATACATTTCATTTTGCTATAATAGGTCTTTTGGGAGGAGTATTTTCTCAGCTAGGGGATCTATGCGCATCCAGCATAAAGAGATATTGTGGTGTCAAGGATTTTGGTAAGCTTTTACCAGGACACGGAGGGCTATTGGATAGATTTGACAGCCTTCTTTTTACATTACCTACAGTGTATCTGTATTATTTGATCTTTTTAGCAAAATAGTATCAATATACCAATCATATCGAAAGGATGTAATCTATTGAAAAGACGTATAGCTATAATTGGATCCACTGGCTCTATTGGTACCCAAGCTTTAGACATACTAAAGGATTACCCGGAGGATTTTGAGATAAAAGCTCTGGCTGCTTTTCAGAATATAAATTTGTTGGAAACGCAGATAAAAGAGTTTTCACCTGATAGAATTGTGGTTATCAATAAAGATAGGGCAGCTGAACTGAACACCAGGCTGTTACCTGGTAAGATAAAGGCTGGCTCAGGCAAGGAAGCCCTTATAGATTTGGTAACCCACGAAGATATAGACGTTGTACTGATGGCTGTAGTTGGTATTGCAGGTCTTGAGCCAACCATAGCTGCCCTTAAAGCGGGAAAATTAGTTGCCTTGGCCAATAAAGAGGTAATGGTGACAGGAGGGCATATAATAAACCAACTAGTAAGGCAATATGGAGGCAGTATAAAGCCTGTAGATAGCGAGCATTCCGCTATATTTCAGGCTATTCAAGGTTGTAAGGATTCTCAGGAGATAAATAGGTTAATCTTAACAGCTTCTGGGGGGCCTTTTAGAGGATATAATGCTCAAATGCTAAAAGATGTGACTTTGGAGGATGCTCTTAAACATCCAAATTGGGAAATGGGGAATAAAATAACCATTGACTCCGCTACCCTTATGAACAAGGGTTTAGAGGTCATAGAGGCCAGATGGCTTTTCAATATTGAAGTTGAAAGAATTGATGTGGTGATTCATCCCCAAAGCATTGTCCATTCCATGGTAGAATTTGTGGATGGCTCTGTTTTAGCTCAAATGGGCGTACCAGATATGAGAGGTCCTATTCTTTATGCACTTACTCATCCCTACCGATTTCGGACACGGTTAAGCCCACTAAATTTTACCAAGATCGGCAGCTTAACCTTTGAAGAGCCTGACAAGGATACTTTCCCATGTCTCTCATTAGCCTATGAGGCGCTGAGGATATCGGGAACCATGCCAGTAGTACTTAACGCAGCCAATGAAGTAGCTGTTGATTTATTTTTGAAAGAAAGATTAACATTTACTGATATACCAATAATAATAGAAGAAGCTATGAGCTCACACAAGACTATAAAGAATCCAAGTCTTTATGATATACTAAGGGTTGACCAAGAGATTCGCAATTCCCTATACAAAAAGGAAGGTGCATTATGATTACGATAATTACAGCTCTGATACTGTTTGGGATTATTGTCTTAGCCCATGAGTTGGGACATTTTTTAACAGCTACTTGGGTAGGCATTCCCGCAGAAGAGTTTGCAATAGGTATGGGACCTAAAATATACCAATATAAAGGCAAAAAGACGGTTTATACCATAAGAGCTTTGCCCATGGGAGGATTTGTAAGATTTGTTGGTGAGGACGAAGACAGCGATGATCCCAGGGCTTTTAACAATGCAAAACTATGGAAGCGGTTTTTAGTAATACTTTCAGGGCCTGTGATGAATTTTTTATTAGCTGTATTGCTGCTAACCATATTCTTTATCTTCTTTGGCACTTATCAAACCTCAACCCATATATTGGAGATTATGGACGGATCACCAGCGCAACAGGCGGGCTTGCAGCAGGGTGATAAGATCATCGAGGTTAATGGTATAAGCGTAGATGAGACAGATGAAGTTAAAGGGATTGAGATCTTCAGGGATATCATTAACCGTGAGGGAAGTAAACCATTAAGTATTACTATCCTTAGAGATGGCAAAACAGAAAACTTGGTATTACAACCTAAGTATTCCGAAGAAAGAAACACCTATGAGATTGGAATCGTATTTGGAAAGCTGCAGCGGCACGGATTGATATCCGGTGTTAAGCTAGCATTTTGGCAAACTGGAAGATTAATAATCATGATGGTACAATTAGTAGGGAACCTAATCTTTAAGGGACAGGGCCTAAATGAAATAGTTGGTCCAGTTGGCATAGTAGGCGAGATTGGCAAAGCTGTTCAAAAAGGGATACAAGATGTTATTAATTTAGCTATAGTTATAACTCTCAATTTGGGAATCATGAACCTTATACCCTTTCCAGCTCTAGATGGTGGCAGGTTAGCCTTGCTTACAGTGGAAGGTCTTAGAGGGAAACCATTGGATCCTCAGAAAGAGGGGTATATACACTTTGTGGGCTTTGTAATTCTTATACTACTTATGATAGTTGTTACTTTCAAAGATGTAACTACCCGATGGTTTTAGAAAGGGAGTACAATATGGATAGAAAATTGACCAAAAAGGTTAGAGCTGGTAATGTTGATATTGGAGGCGGCTCACCTGTAACAATCCAATCCATGACTAATACTGATACAAGAGATGTTAAAGCTACCATAAGGCAAATCCTCCAATTACAGGAAATGGGTTGCGATATTGTGAGGATTGCAGTATTCGATGATGAGTGTGTAGCTAATATAAAACTAATAAAAGCCAGCACCAATATACCTCTGGTTGCTGACATACATTTTGATTATAAACTGGCAGTTGCATCCATCGCCCAGGGAATAGATAAACTTAGAATAAACCCAGGGAACATAGGCAGCGAAAGAGGCGTAAAGGAAATAGTGGATGCGGCTAAGGATAAACTTATTCCCATACGAATAGGAGTTAATAGCGGGTCTATTAAAAAAGACTTCCTATACAAATATGGCAACACTGCTAAGGCGATGGCGGAGAGCGGACTGGAACAGGTCGGTATTCTAGAGAAATTGGGTTATCAAGAGATTGTAATATCCTTAAAAGCATCGGGTGTTGAAAAGACTGTAGAAGCCTACCGCTATATTGCCAGCAGGGTAGATTATCCTCTGCATCTGGGAGTTACTGAAGCGGGGACCCCTTGGAGCGGTACCATAAAGTCTTCTATGGGAATTGGGGCATTGTTATTGGATGGTATAGGTGATACCCTAAGAGTATCCTTGACCGCCGACCCTGTAGAAGAGGTAAAGGTAGGAAAGGAAATATTAAGGATTTTAGGTTTAAGAAAAGAAGGTATTGAGATAATTTCATGTCCTACTTGTGGAAGGTGTAGTATTGATTTAGAGCGCATAGCCTATGAAGTACAAAATGAAATTAGCGATATTAAACAACCATTAACCATTGCTGTGATGGGATGTGTAGTAAATGGCCCCGGTGAAGCGCGAGAAGCGGATATAGGGATAGCGGGAGGTAAGGGTAAAGTAGTTCTTTTTAAAAAGGGAGAAGTAATTGGAACATACCCTCAAGAGGAAGCTGTAACTATACTTGTTTCTGAGATCCGGAGGATGACAGATGATGAAAGTTGCCGCCATAATACCGGCATATAATGAAGAAAAGAATATAAGCTCAGTTTTGTCGGTAATAACTCAAATCGAAGAAGTATCAGAGGTTTTGGTTGTTAATGATGGATCTTCAGACCAGACTAGCCAAGTAGCCCATTCCTTTGGTGTAAGAGTGTTGGAACTTGAAGAAAATCAGGGCAAAAGCATGGCTATGTATGCAGGAGTTATGCATACCAAGGCTCCCATTATTATTTTTTTGGATGCTGATCTAATCGGATTAACCGCAAAGCAGGTTAGAGATATGATAATCCCCATTATTCATGGATATGCAGACATGACCTTGGGGATCTTTTGTTCTGGACGATCTATGACAGATCTTGCACAGAAGATAGCTCCGAATTTGACAGGTCAAAGAGCACTGAAGAGATGGGTTTTGGATGGCCTTGATTATGAGGATTGGCAGACAGGATTTGGTATTGAAATAGCCATTACTCGTTTAGCCAAAAATACAAATATTCGGGTTATGGAAATACCCCTAGAAAATGTCACCCATACAATGAAGGAAGAGAAGTTGGGATTTGTTAAAGGGGTGGCTGCTAGGGCAAAGATGTATTGGGAGATCATGAAGCAATTGAAGCATTGATATGTATTGTAAAGGGGGACAATATTAGCTTGACTTTACAGAGAATATTAGGTATCGGCGATATAGACAATAATCAACAGTTTAAGGGATGTAGATTAAAAAAAACTAGGGTATACAAAAAGGATCGAAAATGGGAGATCATTATTCAAGCTCCTCATTATATAGATCCTTCAATACTCTCTAGGGCAGAGAATTCTTTAAGAAGTAGGATAGAAGGTATAGAAAATATAGTAATTACAATAGAATACCTTAAGGATAGGGAATGGTTTTATAACAATTTTGAAAAAGCTTGGAATGATGTGCAAAGAGGCATACATAGAGATTTGCCTTCATGTGCTAGGTGGTTGCCTCATTGTCGTGCTCAATTGAATGGCGAAAATATTCAACTATCCTTAAACAATCCTATGGTATCCCAGCTATTTCAAGTCAAAGCAGTGGATAAATATATAGAAAACTGGATAAAAGCTTCATATAAAGTTCAATGCAAAGTACAGATTGGAATTGACCAAGATGAGTTGGAAGCTTATCAAGAAGAATATAATGCAAAGAAGATGCAAGAGGATTCCCATTTCATTAAGGGAGCTATTGATAATCCTATAAAACCAAAAGCCCATAAAAGTGATGGTAGATCAAGTAAAAACCAAGACAGAATCTTAATACTAGGTAGAACATTTAAGGGTGAGCCGATACCAATTGACCAGCTGAGAGAAGACAGTGGGAGAGTAGTAGTAAGAGGTAAAATATTTGATGTGGAAACCAGAGAAACCAGAAGTGGAAAAATTATCTATAGTATGGATATCACTGACTATAATAGTTCAATAACCATAAAGGCTTTTTGCGATAAGGACCAAGCTGACAAAATAAGGGAACATGTTGGCAAGGGGGATTGGGTACTGGCTCGAGGTGAGTGTATCTACGATAAATATCAGAAGGATATTGTCATCATTTTTAATGATTTGATGACTGCAGATTCAATGGAAAGGCAGGATGAGGAGGCTCTAAAAAGAGTAGAGCTTCATCTGCATACCCAGATGAGTGCAATGGATGGGGTATCATCTGTCAGCTCCTTGGTATCAAGAGCCGCAAAATGGGGACATCCTGCTATTGCCATTACCGACCACGGTGTCTTACAGGCATTTCCCGATGCTTATGCCGCCGGGAAAAGGCACGGTATTAAGATAATTTATGGGGTTGAGGCATATCTAATCAACGACTGCAAACCCATGGTACAGAATGGGAATGACATGGATTTCAACCAACCTATAGTAGTGCTAGATATAGAGACCACGGGTTTAGATGCAAGGAAGGATGCCATAACTGAAATAGGGGCAGTAAAGATTATTAACAAAGAGATTATTGATAGTTTCCAAACCTTTGTTAATCCTGAAGTTCCCATTCCCGATAATATTATCAAATTGACTGGTATTGATGATAATATGGTAAAGGACGCTCCTTTAATCCATGAAGCCCTTCAAAAGTTTTGGGATTTTTGTGGCGATGCTGCATTGGCAGCCCATAATGCCTCTTTTGATATTGGGTTTATTAGAGAGAAAGCTAAGAATATCGGTTGGGAGATTAATAATCCCATAATAGATACCCTTGCATTGTCCAGGGAACTAGTACCCAATTTAAAAAGGCATAGGTTAGATCAGGTAGCAAAACATTTTGGGATTATACTCAATAATCATCACAGGGCCCATGATGACGCCAAAGCTACAGGGGAAATAATGATAAAACTCTTAGAGATTTTAGAGGATATGGGTGTGAAAAGTCTAGCTAAGATCAATTCTGCCTTTACCCAAATTAGCAATTTAAATTCTTTACCTACTTTCCATGCAACTATTCTGGTAAAAAACAAGGTAGGTCTCAAGAATCTCTATCAGTTGGTATCTAAAGCTCATATGGAGTTTTACTACAGAAGACCTAGGATACCAAAGAGTCTGTTGATGGATTACAGAGAAGGACTTATTATCGGCTCTGGGTGCGAAGCAGGTGAGCTGTATAGAGCAATGGTAAAAGGAAGTCCGTTTAGCGAAGTAAGTGAAATCGCAGAGTTTTATGATTTCTTAGAAATACAGCCCATAGGAAACAACGAATATCTTATTAGAGAGCAATATGTAAATAGCGTTGAGGATCTTCAAAGAATAAATAAGAGTATTGTTAAGCTAGGTCAAAAATTAGGTAAGCCAGTAGTGGCGACAGGAGATGTACACTTCCTTGATCCTCAGGACGAATACTTCAGACGGATATTAATGAGTGGCCAAGGGTATAGCGATGCTGATCATCAACCACCTTTGTATCTAAAGACCACAAGGGAGATGTTGGATGACTTTAAGTATTTAGGTGATAATACAGCAAAGGAGGTAGTAATTCATGCCCCTAGGCGTATAGCTGATTCCGTTGAAAATATACAACCTATTCCTGACGGTCTATTTACACCTGAAATCCCTGGTGCTGAAGAACAGATTAGGCAAATGTCTATTGAAAATGCCACCAGAATTTATGGACATCCTCTCCCAGATGTAGTTTCAAAGCGCTTGGACAAAGAATTGGATTCCATTATAAACCATGGATTTGCCGTTTTATATCTTATAGCTCATAAACTGGTTAAAAAATCTTTAACGGATGGATATTTAGTTGGATCCAGAGGTTCGGTAGGTTCTTCCTTTGTAGCTTATACTACCGATATAACTGAGGTCAATCCACTACCTCCTCATTATGTCTGTCCTCAATGTAAGCATAGTGATTTTGATATCGATAAGGCAAAGTATGGGGTGGGTGTGGATTTGCCTGATAAAAACTGTCCTCGCTGTGGGACAGCATATAAAAAGGACGGCTTTGATATACCTTTTGAAGTTTTTCTTGGTTTTAAAGGGGACAAGGTACCTGACATTGATCTTAACTTTTCAGGAGAATATCAACCTATGGCTCACAAATATACTGAAGAGCTATTTGGTCAAGGGCATGTATTTAGAGCTGGAACCATTGGAACTATAGCTGAAAAAACAGCCTTTGGCTTCGTAAAGAAATATTTGGATGAGAGACAAGAAGTCGTGTCCAATGCGGAGATTAAAAGATTGGTTGCAGGTTGTACTGGTGTTAAACGAACTACTGGGCAACATCCAGGTGGTGTTATGGTTGTCCCTAAAAGTAGGGAAATATATGAGTTTACCCCTATCCAGTATCCTGCTGATGATAAGGATTCGGGGGTTATCACTACCCATTTTGACTACAACTTCATCCATGATAATCTGGTAAAGCTTGATATATTGGGGCATGATGACCCGACTATTATTCGGATGTTGGAGGATATAACCGGTGTTGATGCCAGGAATATAGCCCTTGATGATGAAAAAACCATGGCCATTTTTTCCAGCACTGAATCCCTTAATGTAAAGCCTGAAGATATAGGTAGTCAGGTAGGCACTTTTGGGATCCCAGAGTTTGGCACCAAATTTGTTAGGCAAATGCTGATTGATACTAGGCCTACTACATTTGGTGAACTAATACGAATAAGTGGATTATCCCATGGAACAGACGTATGGCTAAATAATGCTCAGGATTTAATTAGAGATGGAATAGCTCAGCTCTCTCAAGTAATCTCAACCAGAGATGATATAATGATCTATCTTATATATAAAGGCCTTGAACCCACCATGGCTTTCAATATAATGGAGAGTGTGCGACGGGGTAGAGGATTGACTACTGAATTTGAGGAAGCAATGATAGAAAAAAATGTACCCGATTGGTTTATATCTTCTTGTAAAAAAATTAAATATATGTTTCCAAAAGCCCATGCTTCCGCCTATGTGATAATGGCTTTTAGGATTGCATACTTTAAGGTCTATTATCCCCTTGCTTTCTACGCAGCATACTTTACCATCAAAGCCGATGATTTTGATGCGGATTTAGTTCTAAAAGAAAAGTCTGAGATTATTGAGAGAATTAAGGAACTGGAATCTAAGGGCAACGCTGCGTCGGTAAAAGAGAAGAGCCTTCTGACAATATTGGAAGTAGTATTGGAGATGTATTGTAGGAGCATATACTTCTTGCCAATAGATCTATATAAATCCCATCCCACCAAGTTTCTGATTACAGATAATGCTATTAGGCCACCACTCAATACCTTACAAGGCGTAG
>JAWLDD010000038.1:0-11936 GCA_041686815.1 Candidatus Atribacteria bacterium
CGATAGATCGGAATATATCGCCCTCCACCTTCGAGGAATAACATCTCCAAAGGATCTGGGCCAAAAGCTAAAAGACTATAATGACGATGCCAAATTCATTAATAGGATTGAATATGAATTAAAGTGTCTCCAATATGTAATCCAGGTATATGAGGATAAAGTGTTTCCCGTATCAGGAAACAGCTATGATTATTCTGATGGCTATGGCGATAGTAGAAGCTATGGAGGACAGCGCCTCCATGAAGGCATAGATATAATGTGCGATACAGGAACCCCGCTTTTAGCGGTATGCGACGGAGTAGTAGAGAAAAAGGGATGGTTGGAGCTGGGTGGCTGGCGACTAGGTATAAAAGGAGATGATGGAATCTACTACTATTACGCCCACCTTTCTAGATATGAGGATGGTTTGGAAGAAGGACATAGGGTTAAGAAAGGTCAAGTCATAGGATATGCTGGGGACTCTGGTTACGGAGTGGAAGGTACCACAGGGCAATTTGCCCCTCATCTCCATTTCGGAATGTATGAACGAGATCAATGGACGGGTTCGGGGTTAAAGGCTATTAACCCCTATCCTTTCTTGAAGGCGTGGGAGAGAACAGGCCGCTAACTTTAGATATAGAGCGTTATATTAAGCGGGATAACAAAAGGAGATTTAACTAGTATCTCTAGTAATATGATTAGGTAAATGGAGGTAATGGCGATGGATTTTATGAGTGTTATCAAAGGAAGAAGGACTATCAGGAAGTACAAACAGGACAGAATCGATCCTGCTATTATTAGGGATCTGATAGATGGAGCTAGGCTTGCACCTTCAGCTGCTAATCTCCAACCCTTGGAATATATTGTGGTAGACAAACCTGAACTTTTAGACAAGGTTTTTGATACCCTTTCTTGGGCTGGATATATTAGGCCTGAAGGGGATCCCAAAGAAGGGGAGAAGCCTGTTGCCTATATAATAGTCTTGGTCAAGGGGAAAGTTGGAGCTTTCACCAATCATGATATAGGTGCAGCTGTTCAAAACATTCTCTTAGGAGCGTGGAGTTATGGCATTGGAAGCTGTTGGTTTGGCTCTGTGAAACGGGATGTGCTTACTAGAGAATTTAACATCCCTGAAGATATAAAGATCGATTCAGTTATTGCCCTTGGCTATCCCGCGGAGAAATCCATTTGGGAGGATGAGAAGGGCAGCATAAAATATTACAAGGATAAGGACAATGTCCTCCATGTTCCTAAGCGCAGGCTGGATGATATAGTCCATTGGAACGGAGGTTCATTTGATGATAAGCGATAGAGTAAAAAAAGGCTTTGAAAAGGCTCCTCACAGATCCCTTTTCAAAGCTATGGGATATACCAATGAAGAATTGGCACTACCACTTATAGGAGTGGTCAACTCCCAAAATGAGATAGTGCCGGGACATATTCACCTTGATACCATAGCTGAAGCTGTTAAGGCTGGTATCAGGATGGCTGGAGGCACCCCTATAGAATTTCCCTCTATAGGGGTATGTGATGGCATTGCCATGAACCATGTAGGCATGAACTATTCACTGGCTTCCCGTGAACTGATAGCTGATAGCATTGAAGCTATGTCTATGGCCCATGGCTTTGATGGTCTGGTGCTGATACCCAATTGCGACAAGATAGTGCCTGCAATGCTTATGGCAACTGCTAGGCTAAATATTCCTTCCATAGTGATAAGCGGTGGGCCTATGCTGGCTGGAAGGACAAAGGGAAAAGGTTTAGATCTAAACTCGGTGTTTGAAGGAGTGGGAGCCGTTAGCGCAGGTAATATGACCGAGGAAGAGCTTTATGAGATAGAGGATAGTGCATGCCGCAGCTGTGGATCATGTGCTGGCATGTTTACCGCCAATTCTATGAACTGCCTTACTGAGGTATTGGGCATGGGACTTCCCGGTAATGGAACTATTCCAGCAGTATATGCCGAGCGTATAAGGCTGGCCAAAAAAGCAGGACAGAAGATATTGGAGCTGGTAGAGAGAGATATCCGTCCTCGGGATATAATGACGGCGGAAGCTTTTCAGAATGCCCTGACTGTGGACATGGCTCTTGGATGTTCAACCAATTCAGTTCTACACCTTACTGCCATAGCCCATGAAGCTCAGGTGGAGATAAATCTTGACCTTGTTAATGAGGTGAGCATGAGGACTCCAAATCTTTGCAGGCTTAGCCCTGCCGGGCACCACCATATAGAGGATCTCTACGCAGCTGGCGGTGTACAAGCTGTGATTAAGGAGCTCTCTAAAAAGAATCTTATAAACTTGGATTTGATGACGGTAACCGGTGAAAAATTAGGTACAAATATTAAAGATGTCCATGTCTTGGATAGGGATGTTATCCGCAACATAGATGAGCCCTACAGTCAAACAGGGGGTATAGCGGTTTTGCGAGGGAGCTTAGCTCCTGATGGGGCTGTGGTAAAACAATCGGCAGTAGCACCGGAGATGATGGTGCATGAAGGCCCAGCTAGAGTATTTGACTCCGAAGAGGATGCCTTTGCTGCTATCTTGGGCGGAAAGATTCAAAAAGGCGATGTGATAGTAATACGCTACGAGGGTCCCAAGGGAGGGCCAGGCATGAAGGAAATGCTGTCTCCCACATCGGCTATCGCAGGTATGGGACTTGATAAGGATGTAGCCCTCTTAACCGACGGAAGGTTTTCAGGTGCTACACGAGGTGCCTCCATAGGCCATATCTCTCCTGAAGCCATGGAAGGTGGCCCCATAGCTCTGGTTCGGGAGGGCGACATTATATCCATTAATATACCGGAGGGAAGATTGGATGTAAAGGTCAGCCGTGAAGAACTGGATCAGAGGAGAAGGGAATGGAAGGCACCGGATGCCAAGATAAAGAGCGGATATTTGGCTAGATATGCCCGTATGGTGAGTTCCGCTGATAAAGGAGCTATATTCACCATATAGATCAATGAGCTAAATTTGCAACTTTGGGATCTATAAATTTCGTTTGGTATAATTTCACAAACCAGATATTTGGGAAAAAGAATTGACAATAGCCTAGCAAATCCGTATAATTATCAATTATAGTTGAATATGCATTATATTAGAATATTCAAAAAAATGATTTGATATAGTGGACAAGAGTTTAATATAGTGAATGCACAATTGTATATAGGGGGATGGGTACATGGTTGCTTATTTAGTTAAGCGTATTTCTGCTGCATTAGTTACACTTTTTTTAGTTGCAACTCTAACTTTCTTTCTGATGTTTCTGGTCCCGGGAGGCCCTTTCCTTGCAGAGAAGGCACCTTCTGCTCAGACTCTAGCGGCATTGGAAAAGAAATATGGCTTGGATAAGCCTGTTCATATCCAATATATAAATTATATGAAGCGTTTAATACAGGGAGATTTCGGTACTTCCCTGAAGCTCAGAGGACGGGAGGTCAATGATATCATAGCCACTGGATTTCCCGTATCTGCCAGATTAGGCGCTATAGCAGTTTGTGTAGCGGTAGTAGTTGGTATATTTATGGGATCTATAGCCGCACTGAATCGAGGTAAGTGGATCGACAATTTCATAATGGTAATAGCTACCCTTGGCATTGCCGTACCAGGATTTGTGTTGGCAACGGTGCTCATGTACTATTTTGGGGTAGCCTTGCGCATATTGCCAACTTTGGGACTAAACTCACCCCAACATTATATCTTGCCAGTGATAGCTCTGGCCTTCTATCCTACTGCATATATCTCTAGACTTATCCGCTCCAGTATGCTGGACGTATTGGGTCAGGATTATATGCGCACAGCTAAAGCCAAAGGACTTTCACAATATATATCCCTGTTCAAACATGCTTTGCGCAATGCGGTTTTACCAGTTATAACCTATTTAGGACCATTGCTTGCATATATTTTGACGGGAAGCTTTGTTGTGGAGAAGATATTTACCATACCGTGTTTGGGAAGCCAGTTTATAAACTCCATGACCGGCAGGGATTATCCGCTTATTATGGGTACAACCATATTTCTTGCATTCTTGTTGATAACCATGAACGTCGTTGTGGACATAGTATATAAAATCGTAGATCCGCGGATCAAGTTAAAGTAAGGGGTGAGATGACAGATGACAGTAAAGAATAAACCTTCGATTAGCTTCCATATGGATGTATCAGACTTTTTGCCCGCAGAGGAAAGTGAAAAGCAAAGCGTTGACATAATGCGTGAAAGCGTCAGTTTTTGGAAAGGCGGATTTCAAAGGCTAGTTAGAAACAAGCTGGCCATGGCCTCTCTCACTGTTATTATATTGGTCATGATATTATCCTTTATTGTGCCTGCATTCTATCCCTATTCCTATGAACAGCAGATCAGAGGAAGCGAGAATCTCAATATTATGGAATATTCCGAGGCAGAGCTAGCACGAATTGAGGCTGGTGAAAAGGTCTTTCCCCATATACTTGGTACCGATAGTTTGGGAAGGGACATGGCCATTAGGATTATGATGGGTAGTCGTATTTCACTGCTGGTCGGTATAGTAGCCAGTGCAATTATATTGTTCATTGGCTCAACCTATGGAGCCATTGCTGGATACTTTGGTGGGAAAGTGGATTTGATTATGATGAGGATAGTGGATGCTATATATACCATCCCGGACATCCTTATAATTATACTTCTATCCGTTACCCTAAAACACCCACTAAAAAGCCTGGCAGAGAACGTGCCCGGGTTTTCTTGGATTGACACAGTAGGTGTAGGACTTATAAGCATATTTATAGTTTTTTCATTGTTGTACTGGGTGGGTATGGCCAGAATAGTTCGTGGTCAAATCCTGTCCCTGAAGGAGCAGGAATTTGTCACTGCAGCCAAAGCTTTGGGTGCGTCCCATACCAGAATCATCAAAGATCACCTTTTGACCAATTGTATAGGTACACTGATTGTAACTACGACACTACAAATACCCTCTTCAATATTTACTGAAAGCTTTCTAAGCTTTTTGGGACTAGGAGTAAATGCACCTATGCCCAGCCTTGGGTCTTTGGCCGCTCAAGCTATTGGAGGTATGAAGTCATATCCTCACAGGCTTTTAGCTCCGGCCATTGCCATCAGCCTCATCATATTGTCCTTCAATCTCTTGGGGGATGGCTTAAGAGATGCCTTTGACCCGAGATTGAAGAATTAGGGAGGAGAAAACATGAGCAAATTACTATTAGATATAAAAAATCTCAGGCTCTCATTCTTTACCCCGGCTGGTGAGGTAAAAGCCATAAACGATATATCACTTCAAATGAACGAAGGCGATGTTCTGGGAATAGTGGGAGAAAGCGGCAGCGGTAAGTCTGTTACCGCCTATTCCATTATGGGCTTGGTTCCCTTTCCCGGCAGAATTATAGATGGTACCATAGACTTTAACGGTCATCGGATCAACGATATGACTGAAGCTGAATTGCGACAGATTAGAGGCAATGAGGTCAGCATAATATTCCAAGATCCTATGACATCCCTCAACCCAGTCTATACCATAGGGAATCAAATTCGGGAGGTTATACTCCTGCATACAGATATGAATAAAGAACAGGCCAACAAGAGAGCTTTGGAGCTGCTAACCCTGGTTGGAATCAACGAACCGGAAAAGCGACTTAAGCAATATCCCCATGAACTGTCTGGAGGTATGCGCCAGAGGGTAATGATAGCCATTGCGCTGGCCTGTGAGCCTAAATTGCTAATAGCCGACGAGCCCACCACAGCTCTGGATGTAACCATACAGGCTCAGATTATGGAGCTGATGATGGAGCTTAAGGAAAAGATAAATATGTCCATCATAATGATTACTCACGATCTGGGTATTGTGGCAAATATGTGTGAAAAGATCGTGGTTATGTATGGCGGTAAGATTGTAGAAGCAGGCACCAGCGATGAGATCTTCTACAATCCAAAACATGAGTATACCAAGGGATTGCTCCGCAGTATACCAAAGATAAACGCTAAGAAGCACGAAAAGCTGATTCCTATAGAGGGAACACCGGTGGATATGCTCAATCCGCCAGCGGGATGTCCCTTCGCACCACGATGCGATAAGTGCATGAAGATATGCTTGAGGGAGATGCCGGAGTTTACCCAGGTTAGCGAAAGCCATAAGTGTGCTTGCTGGCTGTTACAAAAAGAAGCTTTCCTAGCATCGGCAGGGGGTGAAGGCTAATGGAAAGAGTAGCTAAAAAGGATCAAAAATATCAAGAACCGAAAGAAGGCGCTTTGATAGAGATACAGCACCTTAAACAGTACTTTCCTGTGAGCGATGGCTTGTTTAGCAGAAAGTATGTCAAGGCAGTGGATGATGTCTCCTTCTATATCAAAAAGGGAGAAACCCTTGGCCTAGTGGGGGAGTCAGGCTGCGGTAAGACCACTACAGGACGTTCCATACTTCGCCTCTATGAGCCTACTGACGGCAAGATATTCTACGATGGTGTGGACATTACCCATGTGGATATGTTGCCATACCGTAGGAAGATGCAGATTGTATTCCAAGACCCCTATGCGTCTCTAAACCCTAGAATGACAGTAGCCGATATCGTAGGAGAGCCTATAGATATCCATAAGTTGGCTCATTCTAAGAAGGAGAGATCCGAAAGGATCATGGAGATGTTGGAACGTGTCGGCCTCAACAGCGAGCATGCCAATCGCTATCCCCATGAGTTTTCTGGAGGTCAACGCCAGCGGATAGGTATTGCCAGGGCACTGGCCGTAGATCCTGAGTTTATAGTCTGTGATGAACCGGTATCAGCACTGGACGTATCCATTCAGGCTCAAATAGTAAATATGTTTGAAGAGCTTCAGGAGGAAATGGGGCTTACCTACCTGTTTATAGCCCACGATCTATCCGTTGTTAAGCATATAAGCGATCGCATAGGCGTAATGTATCTGGGTAAATTGGTAGAATTGGCAGACAGCTATGAACTAACCTTCCATAGCGTACATCCCTATACCAAGTCGTTGATATCTGCCATACCTGTTCCAGATCCCAAGACCAGTCGGGAGCAAAAACGAATAATTCTTGAAGGGGATGTTCCCAGTCCCTTGAATCCACCGACTGGCTGCCGGTTCCGTACTCGATGCCCTTATGCTGATGAGCTATGCGCAGCAGATGAACCGGAGTTTAAAGAGGTATCAAACGGGCATTTTGCAGCTTGCCACCACCTTGATAAGGTGAAGTAGACCAAACCTTGTATTTGTCTGCCAAACCCTTGGTTTGGTAGATTAAATAAAAATTACTATAATAAAAAAGGAGAGAAAAAAGCTATGAAAAAGATTGCATTGCTATTGGTTATCCTTATGGTATTTAGCGCTTTTGTAGCTGGTTGCGGCAAGTCCGGCAACAATACCGATAAGGACAGCAATCAAGTAGCCGACTCAGATAATAAGGAAACTCCTTCCGGTAATGCGGAGAACGAAGGAACCGAAGAACCGGATACTCAAGGAGAGTCCAAAGAGTTGGTTGTCAACGTTGGACCTGAGCCAGATACCATTGACCCAGCCCTTAACTCTGCTGTTGACGGGGCTACATTGTTGATTCACGCCTTTGAAGGCCTTATGGGTCTGGACGAAAATGGTGTTCCTGTAGAAGGTGCAGCAGAAAAGTATGAGATCAGCGAAGATGGTCTGACCTATACCTTCACACTTCGTGACGGCTTAAAATGGAGCGATGGTCAACCCTTGGTAGCTGAGGACTTCGTATATGCCTGGAATAGGGCTATCGATCCTGAAACTGCTGCAGACTATGAGTACATGTTTGACGTTATTGAAGGCTATGAAGATGGTAAGCTCAATGTGGAAGCACCCGATGACAAGACTATAGTAGTTAAGCTAAAGGCAGTTACACCTTACTTCCTTGAGCTGTGTGCTTTCCCCACATACTTCCCTGTACGCAAGGATATAGTGGAAGCTGAGCCCGATGCTTGGGCTACAAAGCCTGACACCTATCTAGGCAATGGCCCCTATGTTATGACGGAATGGGTACATGATTCCCATATCACCTTTGAAAAGAATCAAAACTATTGGAATGTTGGTGCATTAGGACCTGATACCATCAAGTTCTTGCTAATGTCCGATGATAATGCTATATTAGCTGCATTCCAAAATGAAGAAATACTCCTTGCAGACTCTATACCTAACGATGAAATTGAGGCATGGAAGGATAGGGAAGAGTTTAATATCCAAGGTCAGCTAGGAACCTATTATATTAGCTTTAACACTCAAAGAGAGCCTTTAAACGATCCAAGAGTACGTAAAGCATTGACTCTGGCTATTGACCGTGAGTTTATCTGCAAGAATATCAGTCAAGCAGGAGAACAACCTGCTGGAGCTTTTGTTCCGATTGGTCTAACTGATGCCGATCCTACCAAGGAATTCCGCGAAGTTGGAGGTAACTACTATGATCCTTCGGCGGAGGCTTATGAAGCTAACCTAGAGGAAGCAAAGAAACTTCTTGCCGAGGCAGGATATCCAGATGGAGAAGGGTTCCCAACATTGGAATACCTCTATAACGAATCCACCCTACACCAAAAGGTAGGAGAAGCCATCCAAAACATGTGGGCTCAAATTGGAGTTAAAATTGAGCTTGCTTCCCAGGAGTGGAATACCTTCCTAAATACCAGAAAGAACGGCGAGTATGATATCGCACGTAACGGCTGGTTGGGAGACTACAACGATCCTATCTCCTTCTTGGATATGTGGGTAACAGGTAGCGGAAACAACGATGCTCAGTGGTCCAATGAGGAATATGATGCACTCATAGCCAAGATCAAAGCTTCCTCCGATAGGGAAGAGCGTATGAAGCTGATGCATCAGGCTGAAGATATTATTTTTGAAGAATCCATGCTAGCTCCTGTATACTACTATGTAGATATATACCTAAAGAGCCCGAAACTTCAAGGATTCTATTCTTCACCCCTTGGATACAAGTATTTCATGTATACAAGCATCGCAGAATAAAGCTATAAATATATAAACGCAAAAAGGCAGGTTTCCTTTGGAAAACCTGCTTTTTTGTATTTAGCTCTAAAACATCATATCTTTCATCGATCCGGAAAGGCTGGCTGTATACCACATAAATGCAAGTAAAGGTTATTAAACTTGCATTTTTTAACTGGAGGAAAATTCTGATCTCTGCATATAAAAAGTGGAATATATCGGAATATATATCCATTGCAAGCAAATCTAGCCTCGGGATGATTAATAAACATATCAAAAAAGCAGATCATAAAAAATATGTGCAGGAATAAAATTCCTATCCTGCAATTTTACATAACTTACCTTTGAGAATCCATATTTATGATGGTATAATTACTATTATTGAATTTATACATTAATTATACACAGAGGAGGCAATACATTGCGCAACAATAAATTTCTTACATTGTTACTGGTTGCATTCCTATTAGTAGGAATATTGGCAGCTTGCGGTCAAAAAGCTCCTGAACCAGGGGATGCTTCTAATGATAAAAAATCTGAAGAAAAACCTGCAGAGCAGGGAGATTATTCAAATGAACCAGCCCTGGTACTTGGAGCTGATGATTTCAATGGAGTATTCAGCCCGTTCTTTGCTACAACCGGGTATGATATGGATATCTCCGATATGGTTCATGCAACACTTATCAGCTTTGATCGAAATTCTCAACCCGATAATAGGGGCTTGGCTGATTATCAAGAGCCAGAAGAGGTTTTGGGCGAAGATGGTAAGGTTGAAAAAACCATCTATACCTTTAAGCTAAAGGAAGGTCTTGTGTTCAGCGATGGTACACCCATAACCGCTGATGACGTCATCTTTACCTATTATGTACTATCCGATCCAACTTATTCTGGTCCATCTACCATCTATACAACTCCTATCCTAGGAATCAACGAATATCGTTATGATGATGTGGATTATGAGGAGAAGGTTGCAAAGATAAATGAAGAGGCTAACAGCTATGAGCCTACTGAAGAGGAGATCAATGCAAAGGCAGAGGCTTTGGCTCAGGCATATGCCGATTATGGCGTAACCAAGGAAGACCTGTTGCCCGGTGGGGTATATTATGAGGACGAAACCTTGGCTTCCATCCGTCAAGATAAAAGAAATGCAGATATAACTGCATATATCCAAGGCAATCTGGAGTCCGAAGAGGGACGCGTTGCTGAGATCGAAGGTATCAAAAAGATTGATGAACGTACAGTTGAGGTTACCATTGCTGGTGTTGACCCCAAAGCCATCTACAACCTGGGAGGAATCAGTGTTGTACCTAAGCACTACTATGGTGAAGGCTTCAAAAAAGGAGATCTTTCCATGGTTGAGGCTAAAAATGGACAACCCATGGGTGCTGGAGCTTACCGCTTTGATGGATTTGAGAATAACGTTGTGTCTCTAGTAGCTAATGATTTCTTCCATAGGGGAGCGCCTAAAGTTAAGAAGATTAAATACCAGGTAACCAATACCACCAACAAGCTGGAAGGCGTAAAACTTGGTGAGTTTGATATATCGGATCCTTCAGCATCTCCCGATATGGTTAGACAGGTTGAGGCTGAAGAAAACATCCATTATGAGCTTGTGGACAATCTAGGCTATGGATATATTGGAATTAACGCTGAGCGCATACCAGATAAAAATCTGCGCAAGGGTCTGTTCCACCTAATGGACAGAAAACCAGCGGTAGAGTCCTACTATGGAAACCTAGCCAGCGTTATCGAGCGTCCTATCTCCAAAGTTAGCTGGGCTTACCCCAAAGACGCTACTGAGGTCTATGGGTTCAATCCTGAAAAGGCTATGGAATACTTCGAAGCTGCAGGATATAAGCTTGAAGGTGGAAAGCTTATGAAGGACGGCAAACAGCTAACCGTTGATTTGGCTATCCCTGCTGATGGAACTGGAGACCATCCATCCTATCCGATTCTCCTTGGCGTTAAGACCGAGGGTGAAAAGCTAGGAATGGCAGTTAACATCGTTGACTATGCCGATGCCAATAAGTTCTTTGATGATCTTAGCGCAGGACTACTTGATGTTTGGGTTGCTGCTTGGGGTGCTACCCCTGATCCTGATATGTATCAGGTATATCACAGCAATGGTCCTTCCAATCACTACAAGATCAAGGATGAAGAACTTGATAAGTTGATTGTAGACGCTAGATCAACAACCAACATCGAGGAAAGAAAAGAAATGTACGCAGAAGCACTGGACATAGTTATGGATTGGGCAGTTGAAATGCCTGTATACCAGAGAAAGAATATGTATATCTTTAACGAAGACGTTATTGATATAGATACTCTTCCAAAGGATATGACACCTTACTATGGATACTTTGCTGAAATTGAAAACTTGCAGTTGACTGAAAAAGTGAAGTAGTTTTTGAAAACTTAAAAGAATAACAAAGGAGCCCATCCCCTTAAAAGGGCTGGGCTCTTTTAAATTAGGTAGGAGAGAGAACATGAAACAGTTTATCATACGTCGTTTATTACTCTCAATCCTCATTTTATTTGGTGTTTCTATCATTATATATACATTGATTCGATGTATGCCGGGTGATTATGTTACTACAATAACCGCTGGAAACCCTAATGTAACCCCTGATATGATTATGAGGTTAAAGAAGTTATATGGCCTGGATACAGGAATTATAGAAGGTTATTTTAAATGGTTGGGGCAAGCAATAAGGGGGAACTTCGGTGACTCCTTTGTCTTTAAGCGCCCGGTTACTGAAATCATATCCAGTAAAATGTGGATTTCGTTCTCATTGGCATTTACGGCCTTTGTAATAGAAATATTGATAGCAGTGCCATTGGGAATTATATCAGGCACTAAGCAATATTCAAAACTTGACTATTTTGTCACAACCTTTGCCCTATTTGGTATTTCCCTACCCAGCTTTTTCTTTGCCGCTGTGCTGCAGAGGATATTTGCTATTGGGCTGGGTATTTTGCCATTACAAGGTAGGGTTACAGCTC
>JAWLDD010000039.1:0-11921 GCA_041686815.1 Candidatus Atribacteria bacterium
CCGATTGTATCTTTGTACATGAATTAAATGAAGATGGTAGTCATGGTAAGTTGTTGGAAGTCAACAACACAGCCTGCCATCTGCTTCAATACAGTCGTGAAGAATTGTTAAATATTAGCATGCCAATCATATTCCCCTTTGGCAAATACGGAGATCTAAAATCTCTGGTTGGACAACTATATGAAAAGGCAATGATATCCTTTGAAGGATATTTCTTAACCAAGAATGGTGATTTGATCCCCATGGAAATTGCTGCCCACTCCTTCTATTTAGATGATAGACGGGTGATGCTATCCATTGCTAGGGATATAACCGAAAGGCAAAAGATCGAAGCTTTAATAAGAGAGAATCAATTAAAGTATCAGTCTTTATTTTCAAATATGGAGGACGCGTTTTTTTATGCAAGGGTGATTGAAGATAAAGACAAAATCTTAGATGAACTTATAATATTAGAGGTCAATTCAGCTTTTGAAAATATGTTTGGTTATAAGGCTAAGGATATTGTCGGGAACAAGGCCAGTCAGCTTTTTCCTGCTATTATACCCAGTCTCAGCAAACGACTACACAACAAAGGCTGGCGACAAAAAGAGAAAGGAAGTATAAGAATAGAGGAATGGTATTCAGAAAGGATGGAAAGATGGTATTCTATTCTACTTTTTCTTTCCAATAAAGGCTACATAGGAGCTATTATTACGGATATTTCTCAAAAGAAAAAAGCTGAATTGGAGCTTAAAAGGGCCAAGGAAGCGGCAGAAAACGCGAATAGAGCTAAAAGCAGATTCTTGGCTAATATGAGCCATGAAATTCGTACCCCTATCAACGGTATATGGGGGATGATAGATCTAACTTTGCTCACCGACTTAAGTGCTGAGCAAAGGGAGAACTTGTTAACCGCAAAATCATGTGCTGAATCTCTTCTTAAAATAATAAATGATATACTGGATTTTGCTAAGATGGAAGCAGGAAAGATTGTCATTGAGCATATCCATTTTGATATAAAGGAATTAATAAATGACATTATAAGGTCCCATTCTCACCATGCTATGAGAAAGGGGATTGGACTTAGCTATAGATTTTCGTCGAATACACCTCAATATTTGATAGGGGATCCAAATAGATTAAGACAGGTATTGAACAATCTTATAGACAATGGAATTAAGTTTACCGAGAGAGGGCAGGTAACCCTTAGCATAGATGTTTTGTCCATTACACAAAGGGAGACTGAACTGAAATTTGCAATATCGGATACCGGAATAGGAATTCCTCAGCAGAAGATGGACAAGATTTTTGAGAGCTTTAGTCAACTGGATAACACTTATACCAAGAGATATCGTGGTACCGGATTAGGTCTTGTAATTGCTAAACAACTAGTTGAAGCTATGGGTGGCGCTATAGGGGTTCAAAGTCAGGAGGGCAAGGGAAGCACCTTCGACTGTGAATTAAGGTTTGGATTAGGGGATAAAACCGTCATCCAGCGAAGTCGCTTGACGAGCATCATTAAGACTGTCAAACCCCTAGATGTCCTTCTGGTTGAAGATGAGGTAACCAATCAACGGGTTATCAAAGACATGCTTATGTTAAAAGGTCACGCAGTTGATATAGCCGATAATGGTAAAGAAGCTATTATGCTTTATAAGCAGAAAAAGTATGATGTTATATTGATGGACATACAGATGCCTGAAATGGATGGAATTAAAGCAGCAAGAAGGATCCGGCAAATGGAGACTGAGGGGGTCTATACTCCCATTATAGCGTTGACAGCCTATGCAATTCAGGGTGATAGAGAAAAATTCTTATCTATGGGTATAGATGGGTATATACCTAAACCTGTTAAGATGGAAGACCTTCAAGCTGTTATTGAACAGTTTGGAGCAAAAAAAGATCTGGTTCAGGATTTTAACCATATTAGCGATGTTACACTTGGAGAGGATGGGGAATTGAAGTTTATAACCAAAGATGATGCCAGCATGAAGGTGGATGACCTATCCATCTTGGATGAGATAAGGCATATGATTAGGGATATGGAAAAGATGGTCAAAGATGGGAACATTATATCCATTGAAATGACTGCAGATAAAATAAAGGTAATTTCAGAGAAGATCAGCGCTAGTGAAATTAAAGATGTAGCCTTTCGAATTAAGTTGGCTGCAAGGCGCGGCAACCTGGAATATATCAACAAAATGGTAGAGCGGCTCAGAAGCATATACGAACAATACAGATAAGCTTGGTTTAGCCAGCTTTTTGAGAGGTGAGGATGTCATGAGAATACTGATTGCTGAAGATGACATGGTCAGTAGACAATTATTATTAAAGTTCCTTTCACAATATGGGGAATGCGATATGGTGGTAGATGGATTAGAAACCTTGGAAGCATTTTTGATGGCCACTAAGGAAAACAAACCTTATGATTTAATATGCTTGGATATAATGATGCCTAAAGTAAATGGGGTCAAGGCATTAAAGGCCATTAGAGATCTAGAGGCCCAGAATAGGATTTTACCAAAAGATAGGACAAAGGTTATTATAATAACAGCTCTAGCAGAGACCGAAATGGTTCAGCAAGCCTTTGAGATTGGCTGTGAAGCCTATATGGCAAAACCTATCAATATAGGGAAGCTGGCAGGAATAATGGAAGAATTGGGACTAAAGAGCACTGAATAAGTCAGATACAGACCCTAAATATAGAAGAAAGATGATTTTACTGGATGAATTTGGTGTATAATTAATATGCGTATTGCTTAATATAGAAATATTTAGGGAGGTATCGGTATGAATAATTTCACTTTCTATAGTCCTACATATTTTGTCTTTGGCCGTGAGACTGAAACCCAGGCAGGGCACTATGTTTCCCGCTTTGGAGGCACAAAAGTACTTATCCACTACGGTGGCGGTTCTGTAAAGAGAACAGGGCTCTTAGATAGAGTAAAGGATTCATTGGATAGGGAAAATATAAGCTATATTGAGTTGGGAGGTGTAATGCCAAATCCTAGAAGTGGTCTTGTATATGAAGGTATTGACCTTTGCCGAAGGGAAGGTGTGGATTTTATTCTAGCTGTTGGTGGAGGCAGTACCATTGACTCGGCTAAAGCAATTGCAGCTGGGGTAAAATATGAGGGTGATTTCTGGGATTTCTTTGAAAAGGGGCTACCCATAAATGATGCATTACCAGTGGGCACTATTTTGACCCTGGCAGCTGCAGGCAGCGAAGGTTCTCCTGATACCGTAATAACCCATGAAAGAGGTATGCTCAAAAGAGGAGCTTCAGGCGAAGCTATTCGACCTATTTTCTCAATTCTCAATCCTGAGCTGACCTTTACATTACCACCTGAACAAACCGCCTATGGTGTAGCTGATATAATGGCCCATGTCTTTGAACGCTATTTTACCAACACCAAGGATGTAGAGATTACCGATAGGCTTTGCGAAGCTGTTTTATTGACTATGATAAAGGAAGCTCCCAAGGTTATAAAAAACCCTGAGGATTATGAAGCTAGAGCCAATATCATGTGGGCAGGCATGGTTGCTCATAACAACTTATGCGGTGTAGGTAGGGAACAGGATTGGAGCAGCCACGCCATAGAACATGAGTTGTCAGCCCTTTATGATGTAGCCCATGGAGCGGGGTTGGCTGTAATCTTCCCGGCATGGATGAAATATGTTATGAAACACGATGTCAATAGATTTGCTCAGATAGCAGTTCGTGTATGGGGATGCCATATGGACTATGCTAATCCTGAGGCTACGGCATTAGAAGGCATAAAAAGACTGGAGTCATTCTGGAAGTCCCTTGGACTGCCTCTAACCTTTGAAGAGCTGGGGGCTAAGGAAGAGGATATCCCCTTTATGGTTAAAAATATAGGGTTGAAGGATGGACAGCATCTCGGCAGCTTTGTCCCCCTATACAATGAGGATATAGAAGAAATCTATAGATTAGCTCTGTAGCATCATTATGATAATATATACCGTGCATAAAAATAGGAATGCACGGTAAACTTTTATTATATATCTAGCCAAATGGGATTTTTTAGGAAGGAGAATAATCATGTCAATACCAACACCTCACAATCGAGCCAAGAAAGGGGAGATTGCATCCACCGTAATAATGCCTGGAGATCCCCTAAGAGCTAAATTTATAGCTGAAAACTTCCTGGATGATGCCCGATGTTTTAACGATGTTAGGGGCATGTTGGGATATACAGGCTATTATAAGGGCAAAGAAGTATCAACTATGGGCCATGGCATGGGAATGCCCTCTGTGGGTATATACACCTATGAATTGTTTAATTTCTATGGGGTAGACAATATCATCAGAGTAGGTTCAGCAGGTGGATTAAGGGAAGATGTAAAGCTGAGGGATATCGTTATAGCCATGGGAGCTTGTACAAACTCAAATTATGCTCATCACTACGGATTGCTCGGAACCTTTGCGCCTATAGCCAGCTATTCACTATTGGAGCGAGCAGTAGATGTAGCTCGAAAGAAGAATATAGAAGTAAAGGTAGGAAACATTTTGACATCGGACATCTTTTATGATGATGAATCTCAACAAAAAAAGTGGATAAAGATGGGGGTTTTGGCCGTTGAAATGGAAGCTGCAGCCCTATATATGAACGCAGCTAGGGCTGGTAAAAATGCTCTGTGTATATGTACCATATCCGATCTTCCCTTTACAGGAGAGGCATGTTCAGCTGAGGAAAGACAGACCACCTTTACCCAAATGATAGAATTAGCTCTTGAAATGGTGTAATTCACTATTTATTTAGTATATATGAGTAAGGAGCGGTGTATAATGGCGGGTTTAAAAAAATATGAATTTTGGTTTGTGGCTGGAAGCCAGCACCTCTATGGCGAGGAGACCTTGGTAAAGGTAAGAGAACACTCACGAATCATTGCTGAAGGGCTAGACAAGTCAGAAATAATTAGTGGTAGAGTACTATATAAGGGGATAGTCACCACACCATCGGAGATCACAAGGATGATGGAAGAAGCCAATTTCGACAAGAATTGCGCTGGTGTTATTACCTGGATGCACACCTTCTCACCATCAAAGATGTGGATTGCAGGCTTATCTATTCTGAATAAGCCTCTACTTCATCTAAATACCCAGTATAATAGGGAGATTCCCTGGGATGAAATCGATATGGACTTTATGAATCTCAACCAATCAGCCCACGGGGATAGAGAGCATGGATTTATCGGTGCAAGGCTTAGGATCCCAAGAAAGGTTGTTGTAGGGTATTGGGAGGATGAAGATGTTCATGAGAAGATAGACAGTTGGATGCGATCAGCAGTAGGCCTTAGCGAATCTCGTTCCCTAAAGCTGGCTCGTTTTGGCGACAACATGAGGGAAGTTGCGGTTACAGAAGGGGATAAGGTTGAAGCTCAGATAAAATTGGGATGGGCAGTTAACTACCATCCTGTAGGTGACCTAGTTCAATATATAGATGCAGTCACAGATGATGAAATAGCAGAATTGATCAAGGAATATAAAGAGCTATACAATATAAATACCGACAACAGGGATTCTGTTGAATACCAAGCTAGAATCGAGCTTGGCATGACCAAATTTTTAGAGGAAGGCAACTTTGGAGCCTTTACCACCACTTTTGAAGATTTGCATGGTCTAAAGCAGCTACCTGGATTAGCAGTGCAAAGGCTGATGGCTAAAGGTTATGGTTTTGGTGGTGAAGGAGATTGGAAGACCTCAGCCTTAACGAGGATTATGAAGGTAATGGCTGCAGGTCTACCTGGTGGAACCTCCTTTATGGAGGATTATACCTATCATCTTAAAAAGGGAGAAGAATTAATTTTAGGAGCCCATATGTTGGAAGTGTGTCCATCGATTGCAAGGGAGAAACCATCCATTGAGGTTCATCACTTAGGCATAGGTGATAGAGAGATGCCAGCACGAATGGTCTTTGATGGTCAGGAAGGGGATGCGATCCTAGTTTCGTTAATAGATATGGGAGGACGTATGCGCTTAATCGTTAACGATGTAAAGGCTGTATCTCCACTCAAAGATATGCCTAAGCTCCCAGTAGCTAGGGTTATGTGGAAACCTATGCCCAACTTAAAGACATCTGCAGAAGCTTGGATCTTAGCTGGTGGTGCCCATCATACCGTAATGAGCTATGCATTGACAGCTGAGCATATGAGAGATTTTGCTGAAATGGCAGGAATAGAATTTGTCCATATCCATCAGGAGACCACTATTGCCGAGCTTAAGAAAGAATTGATGTGGAACGATATGGTATGGAAATTTAATAAATAAAAGCTATAGGAATGTAGCCAATATCCTCCAAGGTCAACTATAATCTATCCCTCCCTTATATTTAAATTCTAATCTGACTAGACAATTAAAAGTTTAAAATGCACAATAATGGAAATAATATAGAAAATCGCATAGTATGAATTAGTTAGAATTTTGATATAAAGGGAGATCATTATCATGTTGGAAAATTCAAGGGATCAAGCGGAATTTATGGATTTGGTTACTGAAGCTAAAAATGAGTGGCTGGAAGCCCAAAACTATTTCGAAAACGTCAGCGAACCCGATCTGGTAGATTACGCCATATACAGATTAGAAGCAGCAAAGATAAGGTATATGTATTTGATCAAACAGGCCCGTATATCGGGAATAAGAAATACTCAGGTTTTACAAGATGATATGGGTGAAGTCATCAATTAGAACTTAAGAAGTCATAAAAGGGAATGTCAGTCCATATATATTTAGTGAATGTATTCGGAAATGAGGGTATGATATATGAACTTGGACATTCCCTTTAGCATTATTATAGGTTATGCTATAGGCTTAGTACTTCTATATTTTGTAGGATGGCTTTTGTTAGTACCCCTAAAAAAGCTATTAAAGTTTATTTATAATGGGATATTGGGGGGAATAATCCTATGGATCCTCAACCTAATCGGAGGATTGATCCATGTAAAAGTAGCCATTAATCCAATAACCGCATTAATTGTTGGTTTTTTAGGAGTACCAGGTGTAATACTGATACTCTTGCTTCAATTTATCTTGAACTAAAATCTCATTTTCTCAGATACCCCTATTTGCCATCAATACCTCAATCTCATCTTCATTTATTCCCACCATGGCTTCTCCTAAGTCTTCCGAAAGCTTTGCAATCAGTTTGAAATCCTTGTAATTGGCCACCGATTCCACTATTGCCTTTGCCCTCTTTGCAGGGTTGCCAGATTTAAATATACCTGAACCTACAAATACCCCATCAGCACCTAGATGCATCATCAACGCAGCATCTGCAGGTGTTGCTACACCACCGGCGGCCAAATTGGGTACAGGCAACGCACCATTTTGATGAACGTATAGGGCAAGATCATAGGGTACCTGAAGCTCTTTAGCGAAATAGTAGAGCTCGTCTTCACGGATAGCTTGAAGATTGGCTATCTCCTGATTGATGGTTCTCATGTGGCGAACTGCCTGAATGATGTCCCCAGTTCCCGGCTCTCCTTTAGTACGGATCATGGCAGCACCTTCGCTGATCCTTCTCAATGCTTCACTAAGGTTTTTGGCACCGCATACAAAGGGAGTATTGAAGGCATTCTTGTCTATATGATATTTATCATCAGCAGGGGACAAGACCTCGCTTTCATCAATAAAATCGATATCTATGGCCTCCAAAATCCGAGCTTCAACAAAATGCCCTATTCGGACCTTCGCCATAACAGGGATGGAAACTGCTTCTTTGATGCCTATGATCATCTTCGGATCGCTCATTCTGGATACTCCGCCTGCAGCCCTAATATCCGCTGGAATTCGCTCCAATGCCATGACTGCAGCAGCTCCGGCATCTTCGGCGATTTTGGCCTGTTCCGGGGTGGTAACATCCATTATTACACCGCCCTTTAACCTATCAAGTAAGGGTTTATATGATTCAAAATTCTTATTCATTCAATCATCTCCTCAGAGAATAATATTTATTAATAATTAATACCACAAAAATTCCTATTCTAATTATATGTTTACACTTTAAGGTGCAAATTAACCAATAGTACAAAGCAGCAAAGTAGATAGCTCTATATTAACGCAAGTATCGTTATAAAATCATTCTATGATTTTTGTGATGAATCTTTACTGGGAAAGATAATCATAAAATGAAAGAGGAGAAAATGTCATGGATCAACTCAAACAAAATAGCATGGAAAAGCTGAACAGGGAATACACTGATTTTTTTGCAAAGATATATAGTGATCAAAACAAGGTTATGGTCTATGGCGAGGGGAATCTTGATGCATCCCTTGCCCTTGTGGGAGAAACTCCTGGACGGCATGAAACAGTGAAGGGTCGCCCCTTTGTAGGACAAGCAGGCAAGATCCTTGATGAGTTTATAAAGATTTTGGAGTTAAACCGTGATGAACTATATATAACAAGCGTAGTTAAATTTAGACCTTTTAATGTAAACCCTGATACAGGAAAGACCTCCAATCGGCCACCCAACAAGGAGGAGATTGAGCTTAATAAAAGCTGGCTCTTTGAAGAACTGCATATAGTAGAACCGTCTACTATAGTTAGCTTAGGAAATATTGCACTGCAAACCTTATCAGGAGATAGCAGTCTCACAATTGGTAAAGTTCACGGAACTCCTATGAAGGTAGAGGTAGGTGATAAGAAACTATCCACTATACTGTTTCCTCTATATCATCCTGCCAGTATAATATATCGTAGGAAGCTCAAGGAAGTATATTTGGAGGATCTCCGTAAACTTAAAAACTATTTAAAGGCCCCTTGAACTTATAGATCGAATGATGCTACAATAAAATGAACATGAAGCAAAGGATGTGTCATTAAAATGAGCGACAAGAAGATCATTTTTAGCGGAGTTCAACCTTCAGGGAATCTCACCCTAGGGAACTATCTTGGGGCTATAAGAAACTGGATTCCCCTACAGGAAGAGTATAACTGTATATATAGTATAGTAGATCTCCATGCTTTGACGGTAAGACAGAATCCTGCCGAGTTAAGGCAGAGAACAAGATCTTTGCTAGCCCTATATATAGCCTGTGGACTGGATCCAGAAAAAAACATCCTATTCGTACAGTCGCACAATAGCGCCCATGCAGAGCTTGCCTGGATACTCAATTGTTTCACATATATGGGCGAGCTTAACAGGATGACCCAGTTTAAGGAGAAATCTCAACGCCATGCAGACAATATAAATGCCGGGCTTTTTACATATCCTGTATTGATGGCAGCTGATATTCTTCTCTATCAGACCGACTTGGTTCCTGTGGGAGACGATCAGAAGCAACATCTTGAGATAACACGGGATATTGCCCATAGGTTTAACAATATATACGGCGATGTGTTTAAGGTGCCGGAACCCTATATACCTAAAGTTGGGGCTAGAATTATGAGCTTACAACAGCCAGAGAAGAAGATGTCGAAATCCGACGAGAATCCCAATGCCTTTATTTCACTTCTGGATTCCCCCGATGTTATTATAAGAAAGTTCAAGAGAGCGGTTACTGATTCAGAAGCCGTAATCAGGTATGATATTGAAAATAAACCTGGCATAAGCAACCTTATGAGCATTTACGCTAGTGTTACAGGTAAATCCTATGATGAGATAGAGAGAGAATTTGAAGGCAAGGGTTATGGAGATTTTAAACTGGCAACAGGTGAAGTAGTTGCTGACACTCTAAAGCCAATACAAGACAAACATAAAGAACTTATGGCAAACAAAGACTATTTGGATGAGATCATGAAAGATGGAGCTGGAAGAGCTCAAAGGCTTTCATATAGAACATTGAGAAAAGTCTACAAAAAAGTAGGATTAGTTCCAAGAAGTTAGGACCTTTACGTGATTGTGCCTCTTTTTTGTTTGCTATTTCAAAACAGTACAGGATGACCGAGGGCAAACAACCCTTGGTTTTCTTTGTTGGGAGGTGACACCGTGGATATGGATTTATTGAAACAGCGATTGGTGGAATACGGACTTGATCTGGGCTTTGGGCTAGTTAGGGTTACCACTGCCCTTCCTTTAGAACTGTGGAATTGTCAGGTGGCTATAAGGAAAGAGAAGGATCCGGAAACGGCGTATCGGTGGGAGAATATGAAATATGATCCCAAGGAGATAATACCAGAGGCTAATTCCATAGTGGTAGCGGTGTGGCCTCATATTCCTCATAAAACCAAGTTTCCTGATGGCATAGCTAGATTTTCAGCTTATTATAGGGAATATCCCAAAGGCAGGGATGCGGCTATGGAGCTTGGAGAGTTCTTGAAGAAGATTGGCTACCAAGCTGTTATCCATCCTCCTTTACCTGCTAAGGAGATTGCCCACAGGGCAGGAGTGGGATACTATGGGAAAAACGCTCTAATTCACACCGCGGAATTTGGATCATGGATAAGCATTCATTACATCTTAACAGATGCAAAGCTACCTCCCGATGACAGTATGGATGAAATATCGGATTGCGGAGACTGCAATTTGTGCATGAAGGCCTGCCCAACAGGAGCTATAGAACAGGAGGGACAGGTTACGGTGAGCAAATGTATTCGTCATCATATGTTGTCATCGGATTTCATACCTATGGAGATCAGAGACAAGATGGGAAATGGAATGCTGGGCTGTGATATATGCCAGATTGTGTGTCCCTTTAACAAGGAAGGAATATCCCAAGCTACATTGCCCTCCCAAAAGGAGATGGATCTGTTTAATGTAGGTGACATATTGAAGGAATGGCCAATGGGCCTTAAAAATAGAATGAAGGATTTGGGAAAGATTATTGGAAGCAATTATGCCAGATCCCAAAAAGTATTATCTGCTTGTGTAATACTGGCAGGGAACAGCAAGGATAAGTCTTATTTACCATCTTTAAAGGAACTACTTAAACATCCTCATCCGCCTATTAGAGGCCATAGCGCTTGGGCTATGGGTAAAATTGGATCTGCTAAGTGCAGGGATATATTATCTCAAGCTTTGGATAAGGAAGAGGATCCCAGAGTAAGGGAAGAGATCTACAATGCAATTAATTCCTGTAAATAGGGAACACTAGATGATTGATAGACTTAACAATGAGTATATGATGAGCAAAATGATTAGACTATTGATATAATAGAAGTAAAGGAAAAAGGAGTGGATGATTCGGTGGAGTTCTTTGAGGATATAGGTAAGAGAATTGGTGAAACTGTAAAGGTAGTGGGAGATAAATCCCAGCAGTTAGTTGAGATAGGTAAGATAAATATTGAGATTGGCAAGGAAGAAGCCACCATAAAAAAACTCTATTCCCAGGTGGGAGAAGCAGTTTACAAGGCTCACTGCGGTCAAGAGGAAACTGCTGAAAGCATAGACAATCTATGCCGAGAAATAAACCAGCGTCATGAAAGAATTCAAGAACTAAAAAAACGAGTTGAACAACTTAAAGCCCTATAGAATTTTCTTGGCTTATTTTGCATTTTCCGTTTTAGAAGTACAAAATTTGGGTAAAAATTAACTGTTATTAGGTCTTTCTAGATTAAGAGAACAAAGAGTGTGGAAGGAGAAATCAAAATGCAAAAGTACGAGTGCACAGTATGTGGTTATATCTATGATCCCGAACTAGGGGATCCAGACGGAGGCGTTGAGCCAGGAACACCTTTTGAAGATATACCTGATGATTGGGTATGTCCTGAGTGCGGAGTAGAAAAGGACATGTTCGAGCCCGTTGACTAAGACGGAAAAATCCGAAGGCCGGCATTTGCCGGCCGTCTCACTTTATTTTTATCATATCTTGTTTATTAGAATAATAATCCGTTTAAATAGATGTATGAATCATTACCTGTACTCACAGACGAGGCATTGGAAGAAGCTAAAGAGTTCGGCAAAAAATTTGTGAAACAGCTCTGCAGTTGAATATATCTGTTATAGAATGTATAATAATTTTAGTTCAAGCTTGAGTCAAGGAAT
>JAWLDD010000040.1:0-11813 GCA_041686815.1 Candidatus Atribacteria bacterium
AGAGCACGACCGCCAGGGGTTACTTCAGGATTACCAAACATTACCCCTACTTTCTCCCTCAATTGATTTATGAAAATAGCAACGGTGTTGGATTTGCTTATTATTCCGGATAATTTTCGTAAAGCTTGGGACATTAGCCTAGCTTGAAGCCCTACATGCGAATCTCCCATCTCACCTTCTATCTCAGCTTTAGGTACCAGAGCTGCAACCGAGTCAATAACGACAACATCTACAGCGCCACTTCTGACTAAAGCTTCAGTTATCTCCAAAGCCTGTTCACCGGTATCGGGTTGGGAAACCAATAGGTTATCAAGGTTTACCCCAAGCCTTGCAGTGTAACTGGGGTCTAGAGCGTGCTCCGCGTCTATAAAAGCAGCAGTACCACCTAACTTCTGAGCTTCTGCAATAACATGAAGAGCTACAGTGGTCTTTCCCGAAGATTCAGGGCCAAATATTTCAATAACTCTACCTCTCGGTAATCCACCTACTCCTAAAGCCACATCCAGTTCTAAACATCCGGTAGGTATCACCTCAACATTTAAATGGGTATCTGCACCCAGTCTCATAATAGATCCTTTGCCAAATTGCTTCTCAATCTGCGTTAAAGCCATATCAAGGGCATTTTGTTTTTGCTTTTGCATACATTTCCCCGCCTCTATCCCGGGGTTCACCTACCTTTCCCAGTAATGGAATGCATTACCAGCATGATCGAACGTTTGTTCTGTAAGTATTATACTATAATCCAATGTACTCGTCAACGTTTTTGCTCTACTTTTTATATACTATCAAGTTTCAAAATCATACGCCTAACCATGTCGAGAGCGTTAGAAGCCGCTGTATACTGTACCCTTTTTCTATCTCCTAGGAGATTATAGCATTTAACCATGGAATATCCATTCTTATCCCCTACAGCAATATATACAAGGCCTACAGGTTTTTCTGGTGAACCTCCTCCTGGTCCTGCAATTCCTGTAACAGCTATTCCAATATCAGCTCCTGATGTTCCTAATATTCCTTTAAGCATTTCTAGTGCGGTTTGTTGACTAACTGCTCCGTTTTGAGATATGGTATCAGGAGATACCTGCAAACGTTTAATCTTAGATTGATTACTGTATGAGACAACTCCTTCTATAAATACATTTGAAGCACCTGGTATACTGGTTATCCTTTCAGCTATCAACCCACCGGTACAGGATTCAGCAGTAGCTATGGTCATTTTGGACTGGGTCAACAATTTAACAACTACGCCCTCTAATGTATCATCATCAACACCGTAAACAACATCACCCAGCCTTTCCCTAATTTTGATTTCAATAGGCTCTATTAGAATAAAGGGATCATAGTCCCGTGGTGTCTTAGCTGTTAATCTAAGGGTCAGCTCAGATGCACCGGCTAGTGGCGCTATAGTTGGATTACTTTGATTGATGAGCAAATCCTTTATTTTTTCCTCCATGACAGACTCACCAATACCATAAATTTTAAGGACCCTAGATGTGATTTTATGATCACTTTTTTCTTCCAAATAGGGAATAACGTAGTCTTCGAACATAGGCTGTAGTTCTCTTGGTGGACCAGGTAAAATAACGAATATCTTATTCCCTTGTTCAACGATTGCACCAGGAGCAGTACCATAATTGTTTGGTAAGACGATAGCGCCTTCAGGAAAATATGCTTGTTTATAATTGTTTTGGCTGATAGTTCGTCCCCTTTTAATAAAGTATTCCTCAATAGCCTGGATACTTGGCTGGTGCTGTACTAGAGGAATATTCAAAAACTCGGCTATGGTCTCCTTTGTCAAATCGTCCATAGTTGGTCCTAAACCGCCGGTAGTAAAAATTATATCCACTCTATTTCTAGCTATTTCTAATGCCTTTTTAAGACGATTGCCATTATCACCTACAACTGTATGATAAAAAACATTGATACCAAATTGGGATAGTTTTTGGGAGATATACTGAGCATCGGTGTTTGCGATCTGACCCAAAAGCAATTCACTACCTACTCCGATAATTTCTGCATCCATAAATAAACCTCCTAATGAATCCGTTATTAGATTACATACTATCCTCTAACAGGATACGGTTTTTATATATGTAGTCAATTCCGGATAAAATGGTTATGACTGTGGCTATATACAGGGATATAGTGTCAAAAGGAAATCCTATAAGACTAAAGGGAAAATTGTCTAGTAGAACAGCAACTATTGACACAATCTGGACTATGGTCTTTATCTTGCCCAACCAGCTAGCCGCTATAACAACCCCTTTAGAAGCAGCTATAACTCGAAAACCCGTCACAATAAACTCGCGGCTAATAATTATTATTGCTACTATAGATGAAATTTGTCCCATCTCAACTAATATTACCAGCGCTGAGGTGATAAGAAGTTTATCGGCCAAAGGGTCCAAGAACTTGCCCAGATTGGTAATCTCATTTCTCTTACGTGCTATATAGCCATCCATGCTATCGGTACTAGCTGCCAGAATAAATATAAAGGCGGCTATATATTGGCTATAGGGGAAATCCCCCAATAGGCTTAAAATAAAGAAGGGAATGATAAATATCCTGGCAAAAGTTATCTTATTCGCTAAATTCATAGTGATCCCCCAATAAATCATAATCATATGCCCTAGTGATCTTTACAGCCACAAAATCTCCAGCTTTTAATGGCTTCTTACTGATTACATACACGTGTCCGTCAATTTCGGGAGCTTGACCATAGTGCCTTCCTATGTATATACCTGTTGACTCCTCTCCTTCAATCAACACATCCAATATTTCATTAACAAATCTTTTGTTAAACCTTTTAGATATCCTTCGTTGTATAGCCATTAGAGTACTTCTTCTACTTTCCTTTGTCGTATCGTCAACTTGATCTAAATAATCAGCAGAAGGTGTACCTTCCTCCCTGGAATAAGCAAAGACACCTGCATGATTGAAAGGACAATCCTCTATAAAATCTTTAAGTTCATCAAACTCCTGTTGCCCTTCACCGGGAAAGCCCACTATAAAGGTAGTCCGTATTACTACTCCTGGTATCTTGTCCCTTATCCTCTGAATAAGCTCTTTGGCCTGTGCATTGGAAAAACTTCTATTCATCTTCTCAATTATCTTTGCATTGGTATGCTGTAAAGGGATGTCTAAATATTTGCAGATTTTGCTCTCCTTCTCTATTAGATCTAGCAACTCATCGGAAATCCTGTCAGGATAGCAATATAATAGACGAATCCACTTTAATTCTTCTATTCTGCATAAATCCTTCAAAAGCTTTACCAGATCGGTCTGACTATCCAAATCTTGACCGTATCTTGTTACATCCTGTGCTATGACAATCAGCTCTTTAACTCCTTTTTTAACCAATGTCTTAGCTTCTTCTATCAGGCTGTCCATCCTTCTACTGCGATATCTACCTCGTATATATGGAATTGCACAGTAAGAGCAGCGGTTATCACACCCTTCAGCAATCTTTAAATAACCTGTTCCAGGAAGAGTAGTGAGAAGTCTAGATGGATTTGATTCTAAGACTTCCCAATGAGACAAAGACTCGCCTATGTATTTCTTTCTTTGTTCTTGGTTTATAACATCTAAAATTTCTGTAAACCTTGAGGTGCCTACAACACTGTCGATTTCAGGTATCTCCTTTAACAGGGTTTCGCTATATCGTTGAGCCAAACAGCCAGTGACAATTATTTTTTGGCATTTCCCCTGCTGCTTTAGTGTAACCTGTTCCAGTATTGCGTCTATAGCCTCTTGCTTTGCGGATTCTATAAACCCACAAGTATTGATAATAATTATATCAGCATCCTCAGAGCGATTAACTATCTGGTATCCACCCTGGCTAATGAGTCCTAACATAACCTCTGCATCGACTTGATTTTTAGAACATCCTAAGGATATCATACCCACTTTTGTTTTTTCATAGTTTTCCATGCCTAACCTTCTTCCCTATTCTCCGTATAATTCTTCGAATTCTTCCCTTGTAATGAGTACATTTCTTGGCTTGCTTCCATCAAATCCGCTAACAATGCCCCTCGCTTCCATTTCATCGATCATCCGTGCTGCCCTTGCATATCCAATCCTCAACCGCCTTTGCAACATGGAAATGGAAGCTTGCCCAGCGTCTATAGCTATTTCTATTGCCTCAGGCAAAAGCTCATCACAATCATCGCTTAGTTGTTCTTCCCTATCTGCAGCAATCTCTTCTATCACATCCATATCATAGGTAGGAGTTTCATATGAAGCTTTTATATGGTCCACTATAGCGGCAACTTCCTTCTCGCTGACAAAGCATCCTTGCACCCTAATGGGTTTACTGGCACCTACTGGATAGTATAGCATATCGCCTCTACCTAATAACTTTTCTGCGCCACCCATATCTAAGATGGTTCTTGAGTCGGTATGGGAAGACACTGCAAAGGCTATCCTTGATGGTATATTGGCTTTAATTAAACCTGTTATTACATCAACAGAAGGCCGTTGAGTAGCTATAACCAGATGTATGCCTGCAGCTCTTGCCATCTGAGCCAATCTGCAGATTGCATCCTCAACCTCACCTGGGGCTACCATCATCAGATCAGCTAATTCATCCACTACCACAATAATCTGAGGAAGTTTGTCCTCTTCAGAGGTTTCCACCTTTTCATTATAGCTTTGAAGGTCTTTTACCCCTTTATTGGCAAATAGCTTATATCTACTAACCATCTCCTGTACTGCCCAGTTTAAAGCTCCTGCAGCTTTCTTAGGATCTGTAACCACTGGAATAAGCAGATGGGGTATTCCATTGAAGTGATTGAGCTCCACAACCTTGGGATCGATAAGTATTAGCTTAACCTCTTCTGGGGAAGCCTTATATAGGATGCTGACTATTAAGCTATTGATACATACACTCTTCCCTGATCCAGTCGCACCGGCTACTAATAGGTGCGGCATTTTCGCTATATCAGCAACAATGGATTTTCCGGCGATATCCTTGCCCAACCCAAAACACAACTTTGAAGAGTGTCGGGTAAATGCACTAGATTCTAGCACTTCACGTAACCGTACTACAGATATGTCTCTGTTAGGTACCTCAACACCTATAGCTGCTTTGCCTGGGATAGGTGCTTCGATCCTCACACCTGAAGCAGCAAGGTTTAACGCTATATCGTCGGATAGATTTACTATACGACTTACCTTCACCCCTGGAGCAGGCTGAAGTTCGTAACGGGTAATTGCTGGACCCCGACTTACTTGGAGGACCTTTGCTGAGATGCCAAAGCTCATCAATGTATCTTCCAATAATTTAGCATTATTTCTCACTTTTGCACTGTTTAGTTTTGATTCCTTTGATCCATCAGGCTCATTTAGCAATTCCAACGGAGGAAAGGAATAGCTTATAGATTCTGTGCTAGCTGCTGGTATCTGTATATCTACAGCCTCGTTCTTATCAGTTTTAGACTCAGGTGGGGGAGAAGATTTCATCTTCTTATTGTCAGCTTGTCCGTTGTCAGCCCCGGTATATTCTATAATCTTTATCTCATCATCTATATCAGACTGCTCTTTTGATTCATTCTTTTTATTATCGAATGCATCCTTCAAGGGCAGGGGATCAACCTGTGTTGAATTCTCCAAATCCAATTCAATGGTCTCTCCAACGAAATCCTTTTCTTTGTTCTTCCTTCTGCCATTCTCTTGAATATGACGACTAATGGATGTTTTTTTTTCGTTAATCTTTCCATATACGTTAATGCCTATTTGCTTTAATGATAAGTTAGTTAGCAGGAGAATGTCTAAGATAAACAGAGTTATTATGAATAAATAACTGCCCAGGAGTCCAAACCATTTATAAATAAAGTAGGCCAGAGGCGAAACTATAGCGCCGGCCCCATGTCCTTCCATACCTTTTACAAATGAGTCAACAACAAATGTCAATAGGTCTGTACTATTGAAATCCCTTATGTAAAACATATGAGTTATCAAAAAGGATAAAAGGACGAGCAGAAAAACCAATCCTAATTTTGCCCTATTAACTGTTTTATGATAGGACATTATGGTCAGTATTCCAATCAAGACAATAAAAATTGGTATTATGTATGCTATTATGCCAAACAATCCCTTTAGGAGTCTATCAAAATGGATGCCTACTAAACCTGCTGAAGACGTGTAGATGCTGAGTAAAGCAAAAAAACCTAATCCTATAATGGTAACCCCTACCAGTTCATACTTTCTATTGTTCTTCCTCTCTACTTTATTTTTTTTAGTTCTAGCCACTTTTTTGGCCATGAAACCACCCCAATAATTATCATTTGTACCCCCATACAGATAAAACAACAAGCACAGGTGCTTCTGTGCTTGTCAAGTGATAGCCTATTGAAGCACTAATGAATACAGGACTATAATTATTCCAGCTGTCCAACAATAGTACGAAAAATAGTATAGCTTTCTCTTATTTATTAAGTCAACCAAAAATCTTATTGCAAAGTAGCCAGAAACAGCTGCTACTATAAAACCTACAAAAATTGGAAACCCTTCTTCAAATCCTTGACCTAACTTAAGGACTTCCCTTCCCTCCAAAATAGCAGCTCCTAAAATAGCCGGAATAGATAGGAGGAAGGAGAATTTTGTGGCCAATTCCATGTTAAAACCCCTTAGCTTACCAGCAAAGATGGTAGTACCGGAGCGTGATATACCTGGAGTAATCGCCAATCCCTGTAGTATTCCTATGGTCACAGCATCACCAATAGAAATATCATTGGCTTTTTTACTCCCTTTAATCATTTTATCAGTTATCCAAAGAAGAACACCGGTAATCAGCAAAGTAAACCCAACAACACCAATTGATGAAAAAGCCTTCTCAAATAGATCATTAAATATAAAACCTATAATAGCTGTAGGTATGGATGCAATAATAATCATAAACATCATGGTTCTATGCCCATCTTTCTGACGAAAGGGAATAGGCTTTCTTAACCCCAGAATTTCGCCCATCCATAGAAAAAATTCATTAACCATAGATACAATATCACGCCAATAAAAAGCAAAAACTGCTACTAACGTTCCTAAATGCAATGCTACGTCAAAAGCTATACTGGCACCTTCAATGTTAAAAATTTGTTGAAAAGCTACTAAGTGCCCTGAGCTACTCACGGGTAAGAATTCAGTTAATCCTTGAACTAAGCCTAAAAATACTGCATAAATAACTTTCAAGACCTTGACCCCTTTCACAGAAAACAATTAAATCATCTTAATCAATTATATCACCTTTACTTCAACCTTACCACCGATTTTTGTACAAAAAATGGCTATCCACCTCAAATCTCATCTTTATCCTGGTTCCTGGTTGAAATTCTGGTTTCAAATAATCACGGACATCGGTAGAATAAATTCGTTTTATTTCGTATATATCTTCCTCTACCAATTTCACCTCAGCCTTAATATTGTTCAGCTCTACTATTCTACCTTGATCTTCTAACGGTTTATGTTCCATTTGGAATATTTGTTCCGTTGGTACTATAGAATATATTATCATCTATATCTCTCCTTTAGACAAGGCTATTAATTCTCTCAACTTTCTAACAGCATCCTCTAGCCCACCAACTTGGTTAATTAGACCGTTTTCTACTGCTTCTTCACCTATTAAAACTGTTCCTACATCATTTGCCAATTCACCGGTTCTGAGCATTAACTCATTAAATCTATCCTTGGATATATTGCAATGTTTAGTGACAAAGTTCACAACCCTTTCTTGCATCTTGTTGAAATACTCATAAGTTTGAGGGACACCTATTATTACTCCAGACATCCGTATAGGATGTATGGTCATTGTAGCAGTGGATGCAATAAAGGAATAATCGGTACTTACGGATAGTGGTACACCGATACTATGGCCACCTCCTAAAACCAAGGATACCGACGGTTTGGACATGGTGCTTATAAGTTCAGCGATAGCCAATCCTGCTTCAACATCCCCTCCTACAGTATTGAGTATCAATAGAATTCCTTCGATTTCCTTACTCTCTTCAATAGCCACCAATTGAGGTATGAGATGCTCATATTTTGTAGTTTTATTTTGGGGGGGCAATACCATATGTCCCTCGATTTGTCCAACAATTGTAAGACAGTGTATATTGTTGGGAGGAGGTTTTGGCAGGTTTGTGGATCCATATTCCTTTATGTTTTTCCCTGTAGCATCTTCCCCTTGTTCAACATCGTTGCCCCTAGAATTTGCCTTGTTTTCCCATAATACCATGTTAATCACCTATCTATTGTTATTCAATTTAATACTCTTCTATTGTTTCCCAATATAAAAAAAAAAGTCCTATACGGACTTATTATATTATAGTTAATCAACCTATTTTACCTGTAAAGGCTTGTAAACAGAGACTTGATGAGCTCTTATACAGTATAAAACTTAACTAATTGTCATTTTTATGCAATTCAAACTCATCATGTAAAGCAATGACAGCTTTTGCAGTATCTTCTCCCTTGACCAAACATGAAATTGTGGTATGAGAGTCAGCAGTTTGTAAAATCCTTATGTTTTTATTGGTAAGAGCTCTCACTATAGTAGACATAACCCCAGGTACTCCTCTCATTCTGCTACCTACTACTGATATCTTACTGCAATTTTCTAGCATTGTAAACTTACTCCCAATATCCTCTATTATTTGCTTAGCCTCTTCTTTTTTCCCATCATCTATGGTGAATATCATTTTGTCGGGGAGAACATTTATTATATCTATACTTATATTGTTGCTTGCCAATTGAGTCAAAATACGATTACTTATAGCATAATCTTTCTCATATATGGTTACCTGTACCCTTCCGGTAATGTGGGCAACACCTGTAACTACTCTTCGTGATAGAGCTCTACTGGTTCCAAAGGATCGGTCTTCATCAATAGATACTATGGTTCCTGGAGCAGTATTTGATGTGTTCTTTATTACTATAGGTATATTCCCACGAATTGCATATTCGATTGCTCGAGGATGAATTATCCTTGCACCTTTACTTGCCAATTCTAATATATCCGAATAGCTTACATGGGATAAAACACTTGCATTGGGCACAATTTTAGGATCTGCAGTCATAACCCCATCTACATCAGAGTATATTTCCACTGCAAAGGCTGATAGGGCTTCCCCAAGAGCAACTGCAGTCACATCGCTGCCTCCTCTGCCTAAGGTAGTAAAATCACCTTCTGCTGTTATTCCTTGAAATCCTGCAACTATTGGGATTCTTCCATTAGTTACAGAATCCAATAACCTATCAGGCTTTATCTTAAGTATCTCAGCTGATGTAAAATTGGAATCTGTGATTATCCCAGCTTGGCCTCCGGTAAATGCTCTTGCCTCATATCCTCTGGCCTTAAGGGTATTTGCTAAAATCACCGTTGATATAATTTCTCCACATGCCATTAACAAATCCATTTCTCTAGGATGTGGATCTTTACAACATTCAGAGCTAATATCTATCAATGTATCAGTGGCGTAGGGATCACCTTTTCTTCCCATAGCGGATACAACTACAACAGGTTGAAATCCACCTCTCTTTGCATTGATTATCTTTTGTACCACCATGCTGCGCATTTCGGGAGTGGATAGTGAAGTTCCTCCAAATTTTTGGATAACTATTTTCATGTTTTCCCTCCTTATATCATAACAGGGCTATTTCGCCAATATAGGCTGTATCTGCTTACCTTTGAGGGCTTCTTCCATTGTAGGTATAATTGCATCAAATTTGGCTATCAAAGAATTCGTCTTCTCTTTGGGGTTATCCTGGTTAAAAGGTACAAAGTATATATTTTTCATATTCAGAAGCATCCCTATATTTTTAGCGTTGGCTCCCAAACCATCATTGGTGGATATTGCTAGAACAACAGGTCTTTGATTCCTAAGATGAGCTTTACAAGCCATAGTTACCGCACTATCGGTAATTCCATTAGCCAATTTGGATAAGGTATTGCCCGTACAGGGAGCAACCACCATAATATCCATAGGGCTTTTCGGCCCTAAAGGTTCTGCCTCGACTATGCTCCTTATAACCTGTTTCCCTGTAATTTTCTCTATTATGGATCTGAATTCTTTCGCTAAGTAGAAACGAGTATCCCATTTATATGTGGGATTCGAAAAAATTGGTGTTACATCTGCTCCCAGATCAACTAGCTTGCTTATCTCTGGAATTACTTCATCAAATGTACAGAAAGATCCACATATACAAAAGCCTACTTTTAATCCTGCTAGGCTCATTTTAACACCTCCAAACCACTTATGTCATCCTCTCCTTAAGACAATCCATAGTGACTTTATAAATTATTTGAGCAGCAGTCTTGGGTGCAACTAAGCCAGGCAGTCCTAGATCCAAACTGGCTTTTATCCCCAGTTCACTAGCTGCGTCAAAATCTATACCTCCAGGATAGGAAGATATATCAATAATCACTGCATCTTTGTTTACTTTTTGCAATTTATCCCTATCCAATATCAGATGGGGTATGGTATTGAAAATGATATCTTGACACTGAAGGACTTTTTCCAGATCTCTTAGATGAATGGCTTTATAACCATTCTCTGTGATCCAAGCTAAATCTTCATCCTTTCTAGCTTCAACGGTCACATCAGCGCCTATACCTTTAAGCATTCTTGATAGGCATCTCCCTATCCTGCCATAACCCAACACCAAAGCTCTCGATCCATGTATTGTAATATTGGTCATCTCCATAGCCCTTTTGATGGCCCCCTCGGCGGTAGGTATAGCGTTTAATATGGCAAAGGATTCTTCTTTAGTTATGTCAATGTATTTTAATCCTTTTTTCAAAGCTAGCTCTTCAAATTCCTTATCACTTCTTCCCAATACAATCCATGGCTTAAAATTACCAATGCTCTCACTTATATGAGTCAAAGATACTCTCATATCAGAATATCTTATATTTATATTTCCTTCCTTATCCCTATATGGAATAGGTAGTAGCAGTACCTGACAGTTGAATAATTCAGGCTGAACCCTACTGTATACATAAGCTCTGCTATCCACTAAATCATCAAAACCTAAAACATTGACTTTATGCCCTTCATCCAATAGCAAACCAATGATTTCGGTCTGTCGTCTATCGCCTCCAATGACCGAAAAGGTCAGTTTAGTCTCCATTCAACCCCCCCTAAAGCTTAAAACCATCCCTAAAAGCCTATATCCTATAAGGGACTTTTTAGTTTAATAACATAGTATGATATGGAAGATTATAAAGTGCAAAAAAAAGAGAGGCCGATGCGCCTCCCATGGTTTTCCATATATCGAATTATAGCATTATATTATAGCACTTACTTCGTCGGTTAGATCTTCCCTAGAAACCAATGCAACAGTTACATTATCTTCTGTGAATACCGTATCTAAAACCTCGTATATCTCATCCAATACTACGTTATCGATCTTTTGAATGACTTCATCTGGAGTTAAGGTTCTGCCCAACAACAGCTGATTTTTACCTATAGCAGTCATTCTGCTACCTGTACTCTCCAAACCAAGGATGTAGTTACCCTTTAATTGCTCTTTGGCCATATAGAATTCATCTTGGCTAATCCCCCTATTCAATACAGAGCTCAACTCTTTTGAAATAAGGGAAACCACTTTAGATGTTTGACTGGATTTCATACCAGCGTATATGGTAAACAAACCTCCGCTGACGTAACTGGATGGATATGAGTATACCGAGTATGCCAAACCGTTATCTTCCCTTATCCTCTGAAACAATCTAGAACTCATCCCCCCACCGAAGATGTTGTTAAAAATCATCAGAGCATATAATTTTTCATTTCCTAAAGGAAGACCGGGATACCCAATGC
>JAWLDD010000041.1:0-11791 GCA_041686815.1 Candidatus Atribacteria bacterium
AGCGACAGTTGGATGAGTGGCTAGCTGCCCAATAATGGTTTGAACCCGTAGAAAGCCACTGCATATAGTCAGATAGGCAGTGGCTTTCTAAATAATGAGGAGGAATAGAGTTGAAAACAAAACTGACAATGGATCGCATGCGACAATATATTCCGCTATATTTCATGATGCTTCCTGGACTGGTCTATCTTTTTATCAACAATTATATACCAATGGCGGGGATTGTTGTTGCCTTCAAGAAGTACAACGTCAAAGATGGTATTTTTGGCAGCCCTTGGGCTGGGTTGGCTAACTTCCAATTCTTATTCAGCACCAATGATGCTCAGATTATTGTCAGAAATACCTTGTTATATAACATAGCATTTATAGTCGTCAACAATATTGTGGGAATATTTCTAGCCATTATCATATGTGATGTATTAAATAAGCGACTGAAAAAAATATATCAAAGTGCTATTCTATTGCCATTTCTCATTTCCATCGTTGTAGTTAGCTATATCGTATTTGCATTTTTGAGTCATGAGAACGGAATGTTCAATAATAGCATTTTACCTGCTATAGGTGCATCGCCCATTCAATGGTATAACGATCCAAGATGGTGGCCATTGATATTGATCATAACCAACTGCTGGAAAGGTGTGGGATACGGGACATTAATATATATCGCTGGTATTGCCGGCATTGACAATAGCCTTTATGAAGCAGCCGATTTGGATGGTGCAAGCAAATGGCAACAAATCAAGAATATCACCCTCCCCTGCTTGGTTCCTTCCATTGTTATATTACTGCTTATGAGCATAGGTAGGATATTCTATTCTGATTTCGGACTGTTCTATCAGGTTCCACAAAACTCTGGTTCGTTGTTCTCGGTAACCAATACCATTGATACATATGTATACAGGGCATTGATTTCCGCTGGTGGGATAGGAAGATCGGCAGCTGCAGGTGTTTTCCAATCTGTAGTGGGCTTCATATTGGTATTGACTTCCAATGCTGTGGTAAACAGATTTAATCCGGAAAATGCTATTTTCTAGGGGGTATTTCTATGATAATGACAAGAGGTAGAAAAGCATATCAGGTCACGATTAACATAATATTAATTTTGGTCACATTGGTGATGGTATTACCGCTAGTGTTGCTGTTTATGTCATCCATTACCGATGAGAATACGTTGATTGTCAACGGTTATTCCTTCTTTCCGCAGAAATTTAGCCTAGATGCCTATTGATATATTATGCAAAACGCTACTTCGGTTTTTAGGGCTTATAGCATTACAATTATAGTTACAATCATTGGAACAATGGGCAGTCTACTTCTCACATCAATGGTTGCATTTCCCCTTTCCCTTAAGGAATTGCCAGGGAAAAAATACATCAGTTTTTATGTCTTCTTTACAATGCTGTTTTCTGGAGGACTGGTGCCTTCTTATATCATGTGGACGACTAAGTTCGGAATAAAGAATACAATATGGGCATATATAATACCCAATTTCCTGCTTAGCGCATTCAATATTATACTAGTACGCACTTACTTCTCGACTAATATCCCAAACGAAATATATGAGTCAGCCAAAATCGACGGTGCTGGATATATGAGAATATATGGGAAGATAGTTCTACCTCTGGGAAAACCAATCCTTGTAACTGTTGGGCTATTTGCAGGATTGGCCTACTGGAATGACTGGACTAATGGGCTTTATTATATCTCAAAATCTGAATTGCTTAGCATCCAGGCACTTCTAAATCGTATGATTAGGGATATCCAAGCGCTTCAAGCTCAGTCTACAATCGATTCTGGTTCCTTGATGCGGGTTCCCCAGGTTTCAATTCGTATGGCGATAGCCTTTGTGGCTATTATACCAATTCTAATCATTTATCCCTTTTTACAGAAGTATTTTGCTAGTGGTATCATGTTAGGCGCTGTGAAGGGTTAAGAAAAGGAGCGATTTATTATGGCTAAGTTTCAATGCAATTTTATATCATATACTTTAAAACGTGCAGTGGATATTACAGTGATAATTCCAAGCGTAACCATTCCTGAATCTATGGGCATGGGACAGTCAGATGGCCCGGTTCGCCATACAAAGACAGATAAATACCCGGTACTATATTTGCTACATGGGTTTGGAAACAACCACGCCACATGGACAGGATATACCAATGTTGAGCTATATGCCGAAGAACACAATATGGCTGTGGTTATGTTGTCTGCAGAGAATAAATTCTATGTTAATCATAGTGGTGGAGATTTATTCTTTGATTTCATTGAGCAAGAGTTACCGGATTTTGTGTGTGGAATGTTCCCTGTATCTAGTAGAAAAGAAGATACCTATTTGGCTGGGTTGTCAATGGGAGGATATGGCACACTAATCCACGGGCTAAGCAATCCTGACCAATATGCAGCACTAGGTGCTTTTTCAGCTGCTGTAAAGCTTGATTTTAACATGTTGGATGATATAGCCAAGATGGGACAACTTGATCCATTAACAATAGCTAAGGAGCAGATAAAGAAGGGAAAATGTCTACCTAAGTTGTATCTTGCCTGTGGAGAAAAGGATTTTCTCTTTGAAGCCAATTTAGCTTTCAGGGACGAAATGAAAGCTCTGGGAGCTGATGTAACATGGGTGGAGCACCCTGATTATGGGCATGAATGGCGTTTTTGGGATCTTCAAGTGGAGGCATTCCTGAACTGGATTAAACGCAGTGATGCCTATGCCCTTAAAGGTAAGCGACAGGTATAATACTGTGAGGTTTTATAATACAAATTTTTACACAATTTACGTATGCGGTAGAATGGATTATAATATAATTAGGAAATAATCGTGGAAAGGAGAAAAATCATGAACTTTAGGAATGAGAACATCAACGAGCAAGGTTACATTTACGGCAAGTGGATGACAGCACCGGGAACATATACCATATCCTTTGGCAATGTATACTGTTATCTGATGATAGGGACGGAGAAGGCATTGTTGTTTGATACAGCATATGGGGTTGGAAACATTCGAGCCTTTGTTGAGGAAATCACTGACAAGCCCGTTATAGTAGTAAATTCTCACGGACATTACGATCACACTGGTGGCAACCCTTGGTGGGATACTGTTTATGCAGGGCCAGGTGCAGAAAAGATTATGAAAAAGGCATTTACCCCTGAAATGCAGGAGATCCATAACAGTAGGCCATATCCTGACTACAAGGTGCATACAGTCAGTGAGGGACATGTATTTGATTTAGGTCAGCGGAAGGTAGAAGTTATTGAAATACCTGCTCACCATGAAAGCAGCATTGCTCTTTTGGATAGGGATAACAGAGCATTGTACACAGGAGATGAACTGGAAGCAGGTCAGGTCTTATTATTTGTGAGGGGTGAATCATTACCCTATAAAGAAGTGGTATCGTTGCACCTACAGAATATGCGAAAACTGAAAAAACGAGCCGATGAATTCGATACTATTTATCCTGCCCATAATGGACCTCAGTTGGATCCATCATATCTAGATGACTTTATTGGACTTTCAGAAGCTATTTTGGAAGATCGAGCTACTATAATGCCAGACTTGGCTGGTTTTGGGTTTGCACCCTCAATACCGGATGGAGTATTTGGAAACCATGGTACTTTGGAACGTGCACAGTATAAAAAAGCATCCTTTATTTATGATAAATCCAAATAGTTATATATAAAATCAAAACATGAACCTCCATTTTGGTCTTACTCACATTACGCCTATATTATCCAACAATGAGAGGTTCATGGCTTTTTAGGTAGAATAATTAACATCAGGGGGTATTTTTTTGTGGAGACTATACGGATTGGGTCAGGCGCAGGTTATGCAGGTGACAGAATAGAGCCCGCTCTTGACTTAATTGAATATGGGAATTTAGATTATATAGTATTTGAGTGCTTAGCAGAAAGAACTATAGCTCTGGCTCAGCAACAGAAGCTTCTAGATCCTGACAAAGGGTACAACCAATTTATGGAATATAGAATGGAAAGAGTTTTACCTGCCTGTTTTAGAAACAAGGTGAAGATTATAACCAATATGGGTGCTGCTAACCCAATAGCGGCAGCAAAGGCCATTAAAAGAATGGCTGTAGATATGGGGATAAAAGGTTTAAAAATTGCTGCTATCATCGGAGATGACATATTAGATAGTATAGACAAATATTTGGATTATCCTCTATTAGAAACTGGTGAAAAGCTGTCCACTATATACCCAAAAATAATATCTGCCAACGCATATATTGGTGCCGATGGAATAGTAGAGGCTTTGCAGAATGGTGCTGATATTGTTGTTGGGGGTAGAATTGCAGATCCATCTCTGTTTTTAGGACCGATTATGCATGAATTTGGTTGGACAAAGGATAGTTATGACTTGATAGGCAAAGGAATACTTGCAGGTCACCTTCTGGAGTGCTCATCCCAAGTAACAGGCGGTTATTTCGCAGATCCTGGGTATAAGGATGTTCCAGACCTATGGAATATAGGTTTTCCGATTGCTGAGATCAACAGAGACGGAGAGATAATAATAACCAAGCTTGAAGGAACAGGAGGAATGGTTACTCCAGCTACCTGCAAGGAGCAAATAATTTATGAAATACATGATCCATCAAGCTATATAACTCCCGATGGTATTGCTGATTATTCTAATGTAGAAGTAAAAAAGGTTGGCAAAGATAGGGTGCTAGTCCGAGGAGCCACAGGAAGAGAAGGAAATGGACTGTATAAGGTGAACATTGGATATAAGGACTGCTACATAGGAGAAGGAGAGATAAGCTACGGTGGCCCTGGAGCTTTGGAAAGAGCACAATTAGCAGGGGAAATCGTCGAGAAAAGGCTAAAATATCTTAAGGTACCCTTGGATGAGCTCAGAATTGACTATATAGGCATCAATTCCCTTTATAAGGATAGACTAGGCAAGCATCTAGCCCATGGAAAGGAAGGTTTTCCAGAAGTCAGGCTTAGGGTGGCAGCAAGGACCGGTAGCAGAGAAGATGCTGAAATAATAGGGAATGAAGTAGAATCTCTTTATTTGAATGGGCCTGCAGGCGGAGGCGGAGCAAGAAAGTATGTCAGAGATATTGTATCCATTGCGTCTATATTCATCCAACGCAGGGATGTAAAAATTGATGTCCTGTTTGAGGAGGTATAAAAGTGAAGCTCAGGGATATTGCACATTCGAGAGCTGGAGATAAAGGTAATATTTCTAACATATCGCTAATTGTATATAATATTGACGATTATAAGCTAATTAAGCAGCAGGTAACAGCTGAAAGAGTCAAACAATGGTTTTCGAATATAGTGGAAGGCGATGTAAAGAGGTATGAACTGCCTAAATTAGGAGCTCTAAACTTTGTGCTAGAAAAGGCATTGGGAGGAGGCGTGACTAGAACCCTTGCTCTGGATGCCCATGGAAAGAGTCTAAGCTCAGCATTATTGGAAATGGAAATTGAATATGAACAAGATTAAGGGAACTTCCTAATGGGGGTGTATAGTATTGAGTGATAAGAACCAACAAATGATAGATTTCATAAGGGACAGTTATAGACAGGGTGTGCATCCACCTACCCATGAAATAGGAGATATACGCGAGGTAATGGTTCCCATGAGGGATGGGGCTAAATTGAGGACTATAATATGCTCTCCTAAGGGAGAGGGACCATGGCCGGTTCTATTTGTAAGAACCCCTTACCCTATCTTTGATTATTTCAAGGTGAATGGAGAGGAATATGCTAAAAGAGGATTCGTGTATGTCTTTCAGTTTTGTCGCGGTACAGTAGGATCAGAAGGTAGATGGGAGCCCAATATTAACGAACCCGATGATGGCATTGATAGCGTCAATTGGCTAACCCAGCAAAGCTGGTGTTCTTCCATAGGGATTCATGGTGTATCCTATATGGCATTGACGGGTTGGATAATTGCAGATAAACTACCTGAAAAAGTCAAGGCTTTATATCTATGCCACTACGGAGTTGATCGTTATCTATCAGCATATAAAGATGGTCTATTTAGGCACGACATTTTGACGGGCTGGGCAATGACAAATGCAGGCAAGCAAATCACCGATGATTTTAAAACAGATTATATGAAAGCTTGTCTATATCGTCCCCATATAAAAGTAGATGAGGATTTATGGGGAATCAAATTGGATTGGTATAGGGATTGGATTACCCATACTGACTACGATAGTGAGTATTGGCAAACCGGATTTTGGGGTAAATTAAGGGGGATACCTGAGAAGATAAATATCCCTACTTGTATTGTCGGCGGATGGTTTGATCATCATTTGGAGGGCACCATCTTAGGTTATGAGAAACTAAACAATGAGACAAAGAAATATAGCCGATTAATAGTAGGGGGATGGGATCATGACTTTAAACCTGCTATTCCCGGACATAAAAGTGAGCATGCAGCCTTTAATCTGAACGCAGATATGTTTAATTGGTTTGATAGAATTCTAAGACAGAACAAATTGCCTGAACCAGAGGTAAAGACATACATAATAGGCGACGATAGCTGGGGCCAATGGGAGAGCTGGCCAATACAGCATAGTGCCATAAAATCACTGTATTTATCAGCTGATAAACATTCTGAGTTTGATGCCTATGTTTTATCCCATAATAATGCGGATGTTTCAAAAACAATAAAATACCAATACGATCCGCTGAATCCCGTGTTTACCCATGGAGGAGAAACAATCTTTGTGTCTACCCACAAAAGAGGCAGCTTATTGCAGGAAAAACCAGGATATAGGGATGATGTTATAAGTTTTGTATCTGATGTACTTGCTGAAGATGTGCTAGTCATTGGCAATATCAATGTAAGACTGTTTGTAAGTTCTGACTGCGAAGACACATGTTTCACAGCAAAAATTATGGAAGTCTTGCCTAACGGAGAATCATATAATCTTAGATCTGGTATTACTACAATGGCTTACAGAAACAATTCACCAAAGAGAATGCCATACGTCCCTGGAGATATAGAAGAAATAAATATTAAGACTCTCCCTATCACTTGGAAGATCAGTGCAGGCTCAAGAATTCGTGTGGATATTTCATCCTCCAATTTTCCCGAATATGCCATCCATTCTAACTACAAAGGAATTTGGTCTACTCATGACAAGACTAAAATAGCCAATCAAACACTGCATACTGGTGGTAAATATGAGGCTTTAATTGAATTTAAAATAATGAAGTAATTAAGTAACAAGGCTTGAGAGCATAATTAATAGCCGGTAGCAGAACATTATTGCTACCGGCTTATTAGATTAGCCTTTAATATGCCGCGCTCTTCTCTGCATAATAGCCCTTATCAAGGAGACAGCTCCATAGACTATACTGGTAAATAATGCTATGGCTGCCCCTGAAGGAATATTGAAGGTATAGGATAGCCAAAGCCCTGTCAAAGTAAAGAAAATACCTAGCAATATAGAGTATAGCATAAGCCTTTTCAGGTCATTGGTAAACAGCTTCGCTATGGCAGGTGGGGCTGTTAAGAGAGCCATAATAAGAATTATTCCTATTACATGTATGACAACTACCACCGTTAGGGCAATTAAGATAAACAGTAGATATTCTATAAAGGTGGTGTTTATGCCAATAACAGTGGAGAACTCTTCGTCGAAGAGATAAGCTTTTATAGGGTGGAACAGGGTAGTCACAGCCAAAACTACTAGGGCATCCAGAGTAAGAATTATATATAGATTATTACGGGAAACCGTTAAGATATCACCGAATAGATAGGTATTCATATCTGGGGGATAGCCAGGAGTTAGGGCTATAAACAATATGCCAAGGCTCATACCAGCAGCCCAGAAGATACCTATGGGTATATCGGTAGTCATTGTTGTTTTTCTCTTTATAGTGGCAATTCCTACAGCTGCGCTTGTAGTGATGAATAAAGCCCCTATAATGGGCTCAATTCCCAGAAAATAGCCCAGCCCTATGCCACCAAAAGCAGTGTGGGCTATTCCGCCGCTCATCATTACTAGTCTTTTTTCAATTATTATAGTACCGATAATACCGCATGCGATGCTGGCCAGCACAGCACTGAGAACTGCGTTTTGCAGAAATTGGTATTGTATAAGGGATTTAAGCAAGATGGCCACCTCCTCTATTGTGATGCTCATGCAAAACTCTATGGGGTATTCCATGGGCTATAAGATCTACCGGGCAGCCATATAGCTGGTGAATCACATCTTCGGAAAGCTCTGAATGACCATGATAATACAATTGCCTATTGAGACAAGCTAGGGTTTGTACGTGGGAGGATATGGCTCCCATATCATGGGTAACCATAATTATGGTGATGTCCTTGTTGAGCTCATCTAAAATAGAGTAGATATGGGATTTTGATTCGGAATCCAGGCTGGCAGTAGGTTCATCCAACAAAAGAATTCTTGGCTCCACTGCCAAAGCCCTTGCAATTAAGGCTCTTTGAAGCTGTCCTCCAGAGAGTTGTCCGATTTGCCTATTTCTAAGGGGATAGAGATCTAGTTTGTCCATCAGGGAATCAACAATCTCTTTATCCTCTTTGCTGTATTTATGGAATATGGGAGTTTTACCAGACATTCTTCCCATGAGAACGGTGTCCTCCACATCTATAGGGAAGTCTCGATTAAATTTCGTAAATTGGGGGACATATCCCATAGCACCTAAGGCCTTGACAGGAGGCTTACCCAGCACCTCAACCTTTCCAGAATAGGGACGTATAAGCCCGAGAATGATTTTGAGCAGAGTGCTCTTTCCCCCACCATTGGGACCGATGATTCCTAAAAATTCCTTATCCTTAACCGTTAAGCTCACATTGGATAGAGCACATACATTTTGGTAGTATACAGTAACATCCTTTACCTGGATTACAATTTCCTTATTTTCATTCATATATTCACTATCACTTCTTCATTTTAAGACTTCTTTAAAGGTATTAGCCATTCTATCTAAGTTCTCTATGTAATCAGGAGCCAAAGGCTCTATCATTTCGGTCTTGCCCCCTATCTCATTGGCAAAAGCCTCGGCTTGACGACTATCCACCTCAGCTTGATAGAATATTACCTTTATGCCCTTTTCCTTGGCTAAATCGATGATGTTTCTAAAGTTTTGAGGAGAAGCCTCTTTTCCCTCCTCTTCAAGGGCAATCATTTCAAGACCATATTCGTCAGCAAAATATCCAAAGGCTGGGTGATATACTATAATGGTATTGACGGGCAAATTGCTTAGGGACTCCTTTATCCTAGCATTAACCTTATCCAATTGCTCCTTAAAGCTTTGTGCGTTCTTATTATAGGTGTCCTTATTGTCCGGATCCAATGCAGAAAGTTCACTAGCTATAACATCCACCATCACCTTTACTCGCTTAGGGGATAACCATATATGGGGATCCCTTTCGCCTGGGCTAATCTCTAGTTCGGGATAAACCTGAGCTACACGTTCAGCCAATGGAACAATGACTAGATTTGAATTAAAGTCCTTAGCCTTTGGCAGTATATTGGCCTCTTCAGGAGGCACCCCTATGGTAAAATAGATAGCAGCATTGCTAAATGACTGAAGTTGACGGGGAGTAGGTGCATAGGTCTCTGCACTGCTCCCAGGAGGAATCATGGTAACCACATCCACCAAATCCCCAGCAATTTCCTTTACAAAGGTAGCTTGGGGGACTATGGATACTGCAACAGTCAGTTTATTATCGGAAATGGATGAAGATTGTTCACATGCTGATATCAAGAATAGCATTATTACTAAAACTAAAATAATAGAGATCTTTACTTTCATCTTTCACCTTTTACCTTTCCAAGATGTATCCTGAATATACACCTTCCTATCCTAAGCCATAGTTTCATTCCTAATTATAATACCTTTGAAATTTATGTCAATAAGAAGGGATTCATCAATATGATACCCATAAACTGGTATGCATAAACCGAAAGATACACTATCCATTTTACCTATTGCCATAAACAACCTTATAGACTATAATATTTATGACATATAAATAATATAACATATAACCAAACATACATGTAGTATTTTATCAGCTATCCAATAGAAGTTGTTTGAATTCTAGAAAGGGGGGATAGAGTGGAAGATCTTTATATTGCGTGTCATAGAAAGCTTATGGAGCTTGGATGGCGAGTTATAGGCAAATCCAGGTGCAACTTGGCAGACTTGGGATTCGCATGGAATCAATACTCCGTAATGAAAGCTATAGAGCCTGGTGAATCTTTGACATTATCTGAAATCAGTGATCGGGTCCATAGAAAAAACAGCAATGTGACTCCCATTGTCGATTTTTTGGTATCCAAGGGTATAGTGGAAAGGGTTGCTGATACAAGGGATCGGAGGGTGATCCGTGTCAGACTCACAGAAGAGGGCATAAAGACGAGACAGCAAACCATAACAGCTCATGACGACTTTATAAGAGACCTTTATCGTGAGCTAGAGGAAGACGAAATGAAAGAGTTTTTAGATATAATGGCTATTTTTTTGAAAAAAGTTAAATGACCGACAGGGGGAATAGCTGTGAAAGAAAGATCAAATCTATATGGATATTTAATAAAGCATAAGTGGAGGTATGTGAAGGGATTATTTTTTCTACTAATCATCAATTTCCTTCAGGTGTTAGTCCCCAGAATTACCGGAAATGTAGTGGATGATTTAAAGAACTTAAGTATAGATAGTAAAGGACTGTTATACTACGCTGCCATATTGGTGCTTATTTCCCTTATGATCTTTGTATCCCATTTTCTGTCGAGGGTGCAAGTCATGGGGGCAAGCAATCTGTTTGACTATGAAGTAAGAAACGAAATGTTCGATCATCTCTTAAGTCTTTCCATGAAGTTTTTTCATAAAAATCGGATAGGAGATCTTATGGCTTTGGCAACCAACGATTTGGGATCCCTTAGAATGGTGTTGTCAAGAGGCTTCAATCTGATGACCAATACCATTATACTCCTAGTAAGTAGCATTATAATCATGGCTGGCTATATGGACGCCAAGCTTACCTTTTATTCATTTTTACCCTTTCCATTTTTGGTGTGGATGATGGTAAAATTCGGTCCTATGATCCACAGAAGGTTTCGCAGGGTGCAGGAATCCTTCAGCGATTTAACGCGAAAAGCCCAAGAAAACATATCGGGAATCAGGGTTGTAAAGGCTTTTGTACAGGAGGACTATGAGAAGGAGAACTTTGCCGAGATTAACCAAGAAAATTTTGATATAAACATGTCATTGGTCAGAGTGCAGGGAGTATTCTATCCCCTCATCAACCTACTAGCATCCTTATCCTTTTTGATCGCCTTTATCTATGGTGGGAACCTGGTTGTAAACGGCGGTATGACCTTGGGAGAATTCATAGCCTTCAATGGATATCTTGGAATTATCATAAGACCAATCATGTCCATAGGTATGATAATTAACTTTGCTCAGCGGGGTAAGGCCTCAAAGGACAGAATAGAGGTACTGTTCAATGAGCAGCCGGATATAATAGATGAAGCTGCTGCCAGCTCTGAAGAAATAATGGACGACTGGTCCAATGGTTTTGAGGGAAGGATAGAGTTCAAGAATCTTAGCTTCTCCTATGGCCATAAGGAACCCAATGTTCTTGAGGATATCAATTTAACCATAGAACCAGGAAAAACCCTGGGCATAATCGGTAAGGTGGGTAGCGGAAAATCCACCATAGCGAACCTAATACTGCGCCTTTATAACCCGTTGGAGGAAGGTCAGTTATTGATCGATGGGCAAGACATAACAAAAATTCCTCTTACAGCGCTAAGGGAGAACATCGGTTACATACC
>JAWLDD010000042.1:0-11673 GCA_041686815.1 Candidatus Atribacteria bacterium
CATGTGTGGTATTCTCAATAAAGTAAACCAGCTGGTCTGTCACTATGGATTCAAGAGCTGTGCGAGCTTCAGAATTTCCCAGTTTGGTTTTGGTCTGTCCCTCGAACTGGATATCTCGCATCTTTACAGAGATAATGGCTGTCATACCCTCGCGAAAGTCCTCTCCATTTAGATTGCTATCCTTTTCCTTTAGGTAGTTAAACCTTCGGGCATAGTCATTTAGCACCTTAGTTATCGCAGTCTTAAATCCGGTTTCGTGGGTACCTCCTTCGCTGGTAGGTATATTATTGACATAGGAGAAGATGCTCTCAGTATAGGAATCGGTGTATTGAATAGCAATCTGAGCAGAGATGCCGTCCTTCTCCCCTTCTAAAAAGATAATCTCAGGATGTATAGGGGTCTTATCCTCGTTTATATACTCTACAAAATCCATTAAACCATCGTTATATAGGAAAACTCTCCTAGATTTTGCATTAGCATCCCTGTCCTGTCTGTGATCGTTCAATATAATCTCAAGGCCTCTGTTTAAGAAAGCTAGCTCTCGAAGCCGTTTTGCTATGGTCTCTATATTAAATCTTATATCTTCAAATATTCTGTCATCGGGTAAAAACCGAATCTTAGTGCCGGTCTCATTGGTAGTCCCTATCACTTCCAATCCTGTAACTGAAGCTCCGGCTATTACCTTATCTGTCTTTTTGTCGTATTGACTTTCAAATCGCTGCTTGTATATCTTTCCGTCTCTCATTATCTCTACTTCTAGCCATCTGGACAAAGCATTGACTACTGAAGCGCCCACTCCATGTAGACCTCCTGAATAGCTATAGTTTTCGTTGTCAAACTTGCCACCTGCATGAAGCTGGGTAAAGACTACTTCTACCCCCGACAACTTCATAGTCTCATTTATATCAACGGGTATACCCCTGCCATTATCCTCTACCATTATGCTGCCATCATCCAATAGAGTTACCTCAACCTTATCAGCAAAGCCATTGGCAGCTTCGTCTATTGCGTTATCCACTATCTCCCATAAGAGGTGATGCAGTCCCCTAGGTCCTGTACTTCCTATATACATACCTGGCCGCATCCTTACCGCATCCAAACCCTTTAGTACCTTAATATCGTTGGCATCATAAGCCTTCACCATTAGTAAACCTCCCAATCATATGAACGTATGTTCCTGTCAATCTTCCTTTTTCATTATAAGTTTATCATCCGTCAAAGTCAACCAAAGATGCAAAAGACTGGCCTTTTGGACCATTATAGAACTTCTATACAAAAAAAAGAACTCCTTTTTTTGGAGTTCCTTTTTATTGGTTTTAGTCTTCTTGGTTAATTATTTAATCTAAAGAAAGCCAAATTCTAATCAGTATACACTCCTCTGGGTGTAGTGTGTATGGAGAAGATCATGAGCTTTTTTACTATTAGGCTCACCTAAGAATTCTTCATACAATTTCTTAACAGAGGGGTTCTCATGGGATTTCCTGATAGGCAGATCTCTGTCCTCTTCATAGATAGCTTTAGCTCTTACTACCTTAGGATCCTTTTCCATATATGTCTTAGCTTTTACTATAGGCTGTCCGCCACCGGTTACACAACCACCGGGGCAACCCATTACTTCTATGAAATGATATTCCTTTTCACCAGACTTAATCTGCTCCAGCAAAGCCTTTGCATTGGCTGTACCATGGACAATGGCTGCACGGACAGTCATATCTCCAAGCTTAACTTCGGTCTCTTTAACCCCTTCGATTCCTCTTACAGCGTGAATCTCGATGTTCTCCATGGGCTCTCCGGTAACAACTTCATATACTGTGCGAAGTGCTGCTTCCATAACTCCGCCTGTAGCACCGAAGATAACCCCTGCACCTGTGGAATCCCCAAGAGCGGGATCAAATTCTTCATCAGGTAGCTTTGTTAAGTCCATACCCGCTTCCTTGATCATCCTTGCTAGTTCCCTAGTTGTGAGAACTACGTCGACATCAGGATGACCAGTAGCACTGAGCTCGGGACGTTGTGCCTCGAACTTCTTGGCGGTACAGGGCATAATGGATACTACGAATACCTTGGAAGGATCCCAATTGTTCTTCTCTGCGTAGTAGGATTTAACCACAGCACCCATCATCTCGTGTGGGGACTTGCAGGTAGATAGATTGTCTAAGAACTCAGGATAGTAGTGTTCGCAATATTTAATCCAGCCTGGGCTGCAGGAGGTAATCATAGGCAGCTTACCGCCGTTCTTAACTCTGTCCAAAAGCTCTGTTCCCTCTTCCATAATGGTCAGGTCAGCAGCAAAGTCGGTATCAAATACCCTATCAAAGCCCAGCCTTCTCAGAGCAGCTACCATCTTACCCGTCACTCTGGTGCCCATCTCCATGCCAAACTCCTCACCTAAGGCTACACGAACAGCTGGTGCAGTCTGTACAACTACATGAAGATCGGGATTGTGAAGAGCATCCCATACCTTTTCGGTATCATCCTTTTCTCTTAATGCGCCTACAGGACAGGCTGCGATACATTGTCCGCAGTTGATGCAGGGTACATCGTTTATGCTCATGTCAAAAACCGGCTCAATGTTGGTGTCAAATCCTCTCTCGGTAGCACCAATAACTCCGATTCCCTGTACATTTCGGCAAACGGCTACGCAACGTCTGCACAGAACACATTTGTTAGGATCCCTAACGATAGAGGGTGATAGCGAGTCAACGGGCTTATCGTAACGCTCACCTTCAAAACGTATGTCATCAATTCCCAAGTTTTTAGCTAGATCCTGCAATTCGCAGTTCTGGCTCCTTACACAGGTTAAGCACTTCCTATCATGATTTGACAGGATCAACTCAAGGCTCAGCTTTCGTGCTGCTCTAACCTTGGGAGTATTTGTCTTTATATTCATTCCGTCTGCAACGGGGAATACACATGAAGCCTGAAGAGATCTTGCTCCTTCTACCTCTACCAAACACATACGGCATGCGCCGATCTCATTTATATCCTTAAGATAGCACAGAGTAGGTATATCGATGTTTGCTAACCTAGCAGCCTCCAAAGCTGTAGTACCTGCAGGCACTTCTACTTCCACGCCATCTATCTTAACTTTAATCATTTCCATGCTTTTTCACTCCTTTAAAGTCCTGCTTATCTTTTTACAATGGCATCGAAAGGACATTTTTCCATACAAGCTCCACATTTAATACAGGTAGCTTGATCGATAACATAAGGCTGTTTCCTCTGTCCGCTAATGGCATTGACAGGACATGCCTTGGCACACAGTCCGCAGCTTCTGCATTTATCTTCAATGATAGTATATTGAAGAAGTGCCTGACAGACCCCTGCTCTACATTTCTTGTCTTTGATATGCTCCTCATATTCCTCACGGAAATATCTTATGGTACTCAAAACCGGGTTGGGTGCTGATTGCCCAAGACCGCACAGAGAAGCTGTCTTAATACCTTCGCCTAGCTCTACCAGCTTTTCGATATCGCCTTCTTCTCCTTTACCTTCAGCTATCTTGTTTAATAGCTCCAACATTCTCTTGGTTCCGATACGACATGGAGGACATTTACCACAGGATTCATCTACGGTGAACTCCAAGAAGAACCTAGCGATATCCACCATACAGTTATCCTCGTCCATTACGATCAAACCACCGGATCCCATCATGGAGCCTATGGCTGCCAGAGAATCATAATCAATGGGGGTATCTAAATGCTGTGCTGGAATGCATCCTCCTGAAGGACCGCCAGTTTGTGCGGCTTTAAACTGTTTGCCATTTGGAATACCGCCGCCTATCTCATAGATGATCTCCCTTAGAGTGGTTCCCATGGGCACTTCCACCAATCCGGTGTTGTTGATCTTTCCACCGAGAGCAAAAACCTTGGTGCCCTTGCTCTTCTCAGTACCGATGGACTGTAGCCATTCGGGGCCATTTATGATGATCTGTGGAATATTAGCATAGGTCTCAACGTTGTTTAGTAGGGTAGGTTTGCCAAAGAGACCCTTTACTGCAGGGAAAGGTGGTCTAGGTCTTGGCTCTCCCCTAAATCCTTCGACAGATGCCATGAGAGCTGTTTCCTCACCGCATACAAATGCTCCTGCACCAAGTCTCAATTCCAAATCAAAGCTAAAGTCCGTGCCTAAAATGTTTTTACCCAGTAGTCCATATTCACGGGCTTGAGCTATAGCTATGGTCAGCCTTTGAACTGCAATGGGATACTCAGCACGTACGTATATATATCCTTGGTCAGCACCTACTGTGTATCCAGCAATGGTCATAGCTTCTATTACTGCATGAGGATCCCCTTCCAATATACTACGATCCATAAAAGCACCGGGATCACCCTCGTCAGCGTTACATGCTACAAACTTCTTATCGCCTTTTGCCTTATAGGTGAACTCCCATTTCAAACCAGTAGGGAATCCTGCACCACCGCGACCTCTAAGTCCTGAAGCTTTTATGGTCTCTATTACCTCTTCAGGGGTCATTTCGGTCAAGACTTTGCCCAGAGCCTTGTATCCGTCGAATGCAATATACTCATCGATATTTTCCGGGTTAATTACACCGCAATTTCTAAGGGCAACCCTTTCCTGCTTTTGATAGAAAGGTACTTCGTCAAGGGACTTGATCTCTTGACTGGCATCTAAACTATCATGGTATAGAAGATGCTTTACGATTCTACCCTTCACTAGATGTTCTGAGACTATCTCCGTTACATCCTCATCCTTAACCCTGCTATAGAATGCTCCTTCAGGATAGACTATAACAACGGGTCCCACTTCGCACAGTCCGAAACAACCGGTCTGTACTACCTTTACTTCTTTTTCTATGCCATATTTTTTTAGATCTCTATTAAAGTGCTCTATAATATCTGCTGAGCCTGAGGAATGGCAACCTGTTCCCCCGCAGACTAAAACATGAGAACGATACAGTTCCATATCTTCCAACCTCCTTACTGATTATTCGACCTTTTCTTCAGCCCCGATTGTGAACTCCCTTACTACTTGGCCGTTCACAAGGTGTTCTGCTACCACTCTCTTAACTTTTTCGGGTGTCATCTTTACATATGTCACCTTCTCCTCGCCAGGAAGATAAACTTCTACCATTGGCTCTAAACGACATACGCCGATACATCCAGTTTGGGTAACAGTAACATGTTGCAATTTTCTGTTTCGAATCTCTTCGACAAAGGCCATCAATACAGGTCTTGCACCGGCTGCAATTCCGCAGGTAGCCATTCCAACTACTACTCGAGTACCGGTTCTATCTTTTCTCAAATTTACAGACTCTAACGTTCTTTGTCTGATTTCTTCTAATTCTTTTAAGGTCTTCATTATTGGACACCTCCATTAATTTCATTGAGTCCTTCCCCAATATAGGATTGGATCCAGCTAATTATCTCTGGATGATGTATGGGAATTTCCCCTATGGTTTTACGGACTTCCCTAGTATCTAGCTTAAACTCTCCACTATCAGTTTTGTGGTGATATTCAAAATCTATCTCAGGATTGCACAGTATTAGGGTGGATATAGTGTCATCCAGTCTTCCAAAGGGTGGGCGGTCGATATGTGCCAGGGAGCATTGAGCCCTTAAAGCGGTGCCTTTACCTACTGTGGATTTGATGGTGACACTGCCTTGGCATCTTTCCATGGTAGCAATAAACAGTGGCAAGCCTAATCCAACTTTTCGAGTAGTTCGAGTAGTGTAGAAAGGATCAGTTGCCCTCTTAGCGGCTACCTCATCCATACCCCTACCATTATCCTCTATAATTATCTTCAGCCTATCCCTTTGTCCATCCTCATCAATGCTTATCCTTATGAGGCTGGCTCCGGCAGCTATGGAGTTTTGCGCAAGGTCCAATAAATGCAGAGATAGATCTTGCATATGGATTATCCTTTATACTTGGCAACGATATCTTTGATATCTTCGGGTTTTAACCGACCATAAACATCATCGTTTATCATGATGATAGGTGCCAATCCACAGGCTCCCAAGCATCTGGTAGCTTCTAAAGTAAACAAACCGTCATCGGAAGTATCGCCTACCTTCATGTCCAGCTCTTTTACCAGTTCATTTAAAATAGCTTGGGATCCTTTTACATAACAGGCTGTACCCATGCAAACGCCTATCTTGTATTTACCCTTAGGCTTTAAGGTGAACTGAGAATAAAAGGTTGCAACTCCATAGATATCACTAACAGGAATGTCCAGCTCTTTGGAGATATATTTTTGCACATCCAAGGACAAGCAGCCAAAAATATCTTGAGCAGCATGAAGAACCGGCATTAGCGGACCTTCTTTACCTTTCCATTCATCGATGACTTTTTGAAGCTCCAAAAACTTCTCTTTGTTCTGTTCTAAAGTTACAGCTGACATTTAGTCCCCTCCTTTAAGGAAAATTAAAAAGTAAATATTTATTGTTATCGCTTTTATACAAAGGTCTATAACAATAGAATCTTCATTGTAAACCTTTGTCATAATGCCTTTGAGGGAGAGCAAAATCTTAGGAAAAATTCAGCTTTCCCAAGCATATAAAAAACCAACAAAATTATAACACACTTTTATTGATTTGTCATTTTTTTAACGAAATATATTTTTAAAAAATCATGCATTAACTGCATATTGCGACAAAATACCCTATTTTATGTCTGCATTCCCATTGTTAGCCTGTTTATAACCTATCCATATATTATAATATGAAAAAGTATTCAAAAAATTGTGTTATATTATTATCAGTTTTTATGGCCTAATACATAGAGAATGTCCGAGAATGACAGCTTGTCCACTGTTAGAAAGCTCTCTCTCTCTAAGATTTGCCATAACTGATGGGCATCCGAAGAATAAAATAGTCTATGGGAAGGGTAGTTAGTTGAAAGTTTTTTGTTCCTGCTTATTTCTAGCATACCTTTACTTAAGCTTGGTGGAACAAATCCCAATTGAGAGATAATGCTGTAGGAAGGTTTGTCGATATGGGCTGGCACCGATACACCATCCCTCATGTAGACCTCATCCAACACTTCATCTATGGACAGATCTACTGACGATATAAGTAGGTTTTCCTTTCTCCCTATAACCTCATCCCGCTCATTCATGATAAGTTGATTGCCAAATATCTGAGGTACGTTTACTATGTCAGGCAGTTTACTTTCAATTAGTTCTCCGAAATCCAGCAGCTTGTCCACTCCACCAAAATAACACAGAAGATGAACCTCCTCCTTTGTCTGGACTTCAATTCCAGGCAAAATCAGTATACGAGAACCTGCTACATTAATCACTGCCTCCACGTTGCCACAGCTATTGTGGTCGGTTATGGCAATAGCATCCAACTTCTTTAACAGTGCCATGTTTACTATATTATTGGGAGTCATATCATCATCGGCACAAGGGGATAAAGCTGAATGTATGTGAAGATCTACGGCTATATCCATTCTTATGCACTCAGCCCCATACTATATAGTTTACCAGCCAATTCAAAGGCAGATAGTGGTGACGAGATTATAACAATCTCCTCTTCTTTAGCCTTTTCAATGGTGTTTGGATCGATAGATATATCTTCCGGTATTATAATGCACGCAATTTCCAGAAGTGTAGCTACAGCAACTATATTTGTATGGGTTTGAACGGTTATCCATAGTCCATTTTTTGGCCCTTTAGCCATGACTCGGCTTAGCAGATCGCTGCAATATCCAGCTTTGACATCCCTATCTAAAAATTCGTGGCCTGCTACCAAGGTATGGGGTATTTCCTTTAAAATATCATTTATCTTCATGTGTATCACATCCTTCTTTTGTTCTATGTTCATTTCCGGTAGGGATATAATCCGAGAGTTCTATCATCTCTTGGGCTAATGTCTTGACTTTTTTTCTCAATTTAATAATACAATCAAATTCCGTGGCGTAGCCTCTCACAATGTCTTCAGCAAAGGTTCTACAGCTGGGCGAACCACAGGAACCACAGTCCAACCCTGGAAGATCGGAATATATCCGCTTTAGCTCTTCCATCTTTTTGATAGCAGATGATATATCGTCATCCAGCTTCATAACGGGTTTTGGCAATATCTCCTTGTCCAGTCTCCAATCATATTCCTCTAATGCTCTATCCACTTCATCCTTGTCCAAAGGACGGATGGACTCTAAATCGCTTATTAACCTCTTCAACCTAGTCTGAGCAACATAGTTGTTTTCAAAGACTAAAGGTCCACCTACACAACCACCTATACATGCTAACCCTTCAAAAAAATCCAAATCCGACAACCTATCACTCTCGATTTCCTCCAACACTTTGATTACGCTGTTGATGCCATCTACCGCTAAAAAGTTGTTCAGCCCCAATGCATTTCCTTCTCCTCCTGACTTAGCCCAAGCCACACCTTTCAAAGTGGATCTTTGTAAGCCATCTGAGATATGTGACGAGTTGTCCTTGCTTATAGCAGTGGACAAAGGTCCATAAATATCCAAAATGGATATAGCTCCATCCACATGGGATCTGTCGGTTCCAATGGGGTTTCGAATAGCTGTCATTTTAGCGGCACAGGGAGTGATGAAAAAGACACCGATGTCATTCTCATCTACACCATGTTTTTCACTAAACTCCTTCTTGGCCATTTGAGCAGCTATCTCCATAGGCGACTGTATATCTGCCAAATTGGGTATTAATTCTGGAAATCTGACTTGAATTAATCGTACTACGGCAGGGCATGCAGAGGATATTATTGGTTTAGGCCCCTGGTATGTTGATAATTGCTGCTTTGTGAACTCAGTAACAAAATCTGCGCCTCTAGCTACCTCAAAGACGTCATCAAATCCTAATGCCTTCAGTCCATGAAGGACCTTCTCTATGCTTTTTAGGTTCTTGAACTGTCCATAAAGGGTAGGTGCAGGTAAAGCTATTTTATATCTAAATCCATTGATAGAAGATAAAGGATCGGTGACCGCTATCTTTGCGTGATAGGGACAAATTCTGATGCATTCTCCGCAGTCAATACAGCGTTCCGCTATTATGTGGGCCCTGCCATCTCGCACTCGAATGGCCTCTGTGGGGCATCTTTTAATGCAATTTGTGCATCCCATACATTTCTTTTTGTCAAGGGTAACAGAATGGTAATACTCCTGCACATTGATCACCTTCTTCTCAAACTATGTAATAAAGTAACAAGTGCTTCTATTTATATATTCTATATATTGTGAGAATAAAACCTTCGGTGAAATGCCTTTAATGTCAAGTGTATAAAAAACTATCCTTCTTTGGATATTATGAACTTAGCTTCCAGATAGGTGCCTTCTCCAACCTCTGACTGGATAATTAGATGGTCACTGCAGCGCTTTATGTTAGGTAATCCCATCCCAGCTCCAAAGCCCAACTCTCTAGCAAGATCAGTGGCAGTGGAGTAGCCTTCTTTCATTGCCAGCTCTACATCCTCTATACCGGGACCGCTATCTTGGCTCTTAAAAACTATTTCATCTGGGTTTATCTCTATCTTTAAAGTGCCGCCAACTGAGTGTATGACCATGTTCATCTCAGCTTCGTAAACGGCAATGGATACCCGTCTCACTATCTTGGCATCTATGCCCAATTGTCTAAGCAATCGCTTAATGTTGCTGGCAGCCTCACCAGCTTTAGTAAAATTCCCGGCTTCGATGTCATAGGTTTGTGTGATAACAAGGTTTTCCTTTGTTTCTTGGGTCATTTAACCCCTCCCCTCAACCCCCCTTGGTAGAGCTTACCGCAGGCCTCAAATAGGGTATCATCGGTGGATAATAATACTATGTCCTGCTCTACTGCCATTTCAATAATATCAGGCGTAGGCTGCTTTCCACGCACAAATACTATGGCGGATACATCAAGCATCTCAGCAGTACGGATTACCTGAGGATTGTTAAGACCGGTTAAAAGCACTGTCTGCTCCTTAACAAATGCCAATACATCACTCATTAGATCTGAACCACAGGCTGATACTACCTCTTGGTCAAGAAAAGCCTCACCTACGATTAGGCGGGCATCCAAAAGTTCCTTTACAGTTCGTATCTTCAAAAACTATCTCCTCCTATTACTTGGTTATTTGATCCATATAAATCTTATATTTAACAATCATATCAATATAAGTATACTTTATTTTCGAGGAAACCGCTACCTTATCCGACATTTTTCCTTGAGTAATCTCAACCAAGTTGTCAACCTGTCCCATCAGCAAGTCCTTTAACCCCGTCAATACCTGACTGCCTTCTTGGGTTACGGAATATTGACCTAATTGTTCTGACTTAGCAAGAATATCATCCTTTATGGCAATTATTTTGTTTATAGCCTGCTCGGTAGTTATCCTATCGTTATCCAAATCCTTTATGATGGATTCCATAACCTCTAATTTCTCTCTCAGTAAGGAGAAGGTGGATTTGATGCCCTCTATCTTTTCGCTGGAAGCAGTAATCTCCATATCTACTCCCGAGCATTTTAGCTCATATATCTGGGATTCTATGGACTGATTTTTTAGCTGTTCCCTTACCGCTTTAGCGTCCCCTTCAGATTTAAACATCATAGCCATTACCCGGGAAAATTGATCTTCCAATACATAACCTGCTCCGCCTTTTGATTTTAGTTGCTCAGCAGCGGATCGGGCATTCTCCTTATCGTTGAAAGCACCCATCTGTATGCCATAGAAGTTCATAGCTCCTATATTTATGCTCTCGGTTATTCTAGGCCTTTGGTCTTCTTCATCCTCTTGGTCATCATCGCTAGGTAATACGAATTCCGTATCTTCATCACCTATTCCTTGGTCATTGGATGTACCTTGTGGCTCTAAATGATTGGGATCCTGTCTTGATTTTAGTATGGGAGTTATAAATTCGCTCATAAATTTGCCCATGGTTCCCGCTGTAAAGAAATAAATACCACCGAATATTATAAATAGGACGATGAGCACCGATGCATAACGCCTTTGGTTCCTTCCTCTTCTAATCCTTGAATATCGCATGTCCATTTCCTCCCCTTAAATAGCTTATCTTTATTAAAAGATGGTATATAGCTTTGTTCTATGTTTATGGCGGTATTTTTTGTTTTATGATACAATGTCTCTATAATATCTATACACGGAGGAGGACCGCAATGAGATACCATATAGACACCATCCCGGTGTGGGATGCATATCACCAACAAGACCAATGCCCATTATGTGTAATGGAGTATAAATCGGAAAAAGAATACGTAGATTTTTTTCTTAGCGGATCGGTAATGGAGCCCAGCACTAGAATAGATGTCAACAGAGTGGGGTTTTGTGGAAATCATTTTAAGCTTTTATATGACGAGAAAAACCGGTTGGGCTTAGCCCTTATTACCCATACTCATTTGAAGGAGACCATAGAGAAGTTGGAAAAACTGGGTGAAGCCTTATTGACACAAGAGAAGGAAGGTATGGCTTCTAAGCTTACCGCACTGCTACCTAAACGGATGGCAGCGCCTGATTCAGCTCTAACTGATTTATTAGGTTGGTTGGATGAACACCATCAAAGCTGTATGATATGTCATCGTTTGGAAAACTTATTAAATAGATATGCATACACCATCCTCCATCTGTGGCAAAAGGATTCGGAATTTAGGGATACATTGGCTGATTCCAAGGGCTTCTGTCTCCATCATTTTGCTTTGATTATGAGAATAGCCGGTGAGACCCTTTCATCCAAAGCCTTTGATCA
>JAWLDD010000043.1:0-2593 GCA_041686815.1 Candidatus Atribacteria bacterium
GCCCTTTTTATATAATAATGCAGGTTCATCTAGAAAAACTTTCAAAACTATTTTAAAAAAAGGCTTGACTTTAATTAGCTGGTCTATATCCTTAACAAAACTTTATTTTCATTTAGACAGAACTTTAAGGAAAATCCCCTTTACCTTAAAAACTTAATCCTAACTATGTGAAAAGAAAATAAGATCTCGCCAAAAATAATATACACATCTGTCAAGAAAACCCTTACAAACCACACCAAATCAACGTTTGTTATTATCTGTTATTTCCTATCTATTTTCCCTTTTCCCTAAATTTTCATCACCGTTATTACCATATAATTACAGAAGTGAGGCTGGAAAAGCAAATAAAATCCTGTCAGGTTTGGGTAGGAATAAGGTAAAAGGATCAAGGGGTTTGAAGGTATTATACCTTCCTTATTCCTTGATCCTTATCTCTTTAAGCCTGTAGTATCAACGAGTTGATGGGTTAGGCGGACTAGTAATTCATCGTCTATTTCTTCGTCTAATTGATCATTTTCTACTTGTCCCTTATCCCTTATATCCTAATCCCTAACACAACTTTATTTTCTTTGACATAACTTTATTTAATTTGATGGGAATTTATTTTGTTTTGACACAGCTATGTTACTGCTTACATCTCCCTACGCCCTTCAAGGGCTTTTGATATGGTCACTTGATCCGCATATTCCAGATCCCCGCCTACTGGGAGACCATGAGCAATGCGGGTAGTCTTTATTCCCATGGGTTTTAAAAGTTTAGATATATAGACTGCCGTTGCCTCGCCTTCTATATTAGGGTTGGTAGCCATGATGACTTCCTTAAGCCTGTCATCCTGAACTCTATGCAATAGTTCTTTGATGCGAATATCATCGGGACCAATACCATCCATAGGGGAGATGGTTCCATTTAGGACATGGTATAGCCCTTTAAACTCCCTGGTGCGCTCCATTGCCATAACATCCCGGACATCTTCTACCACACATATAACCGATGGGTCTCTTACAGGACTTTTACATATGTTGCAGGTATCTTCTTCGCTTATGTTTCCGCATATATGGCAATATTTTATATGCTCCTTTACCTCGTCAATGGCTTTGGCCAAACTCTTCACATGATCTTCAGGCATATTTATTATATGGAAAGCCAACCTTTGAGCTGTTTTGCTACCTACTCCAGGCAATCTCGACAGTTCGTTAATGAGGCGGGCAATAGGTTCAATATAGTATTTCATATATTCGGGCATGAAAACTCGTGACTTAAGTCATGAGAGGAAATGCCCATCCTCCTTTCTTAGGAAAAAGCACAATTTGAGTATCCGTGTTAGAACATTCCTGGAAGTCCTAAGCCTCCGGTAATCTTACCCATTTCATTTTGTACCATTTCCTCTGCCTTCCGCAATGCCTCGTTGGCTGCAGCCATAATTAGATCTTGCAGCATCTCTACGTCATCGGGATCTATTACAGAAGGATCAATGCTGATCTCAACAATTTCCTTTTTGCCATTTGCGATTACAGTTACTACACCGCCTCCAGCCGACGCCTCAACGGTCTTTTCCTCCAGCTCTTCCTGCATCTTCAACATTTGCTCTTGCATCTTCTTTGCCTGTTTCATTAGATTGTTCATGTTCCCCATTCCTGGGAATCCACCTCTTGCCATAATTGTATCCTCCTAAAAAATTATTAATTTCTCTTAATCATCTATGACTTCAACATATTCCTGACCAAATATGTCGATAGCCTTCTGAACGATATCATCTTCGATCTCATGCTCACTGTCTTCTACATTGGTGTCAATATAGGGAGCTGCCTCTTCTGACACGGTATCAGGTGTATTGTCTTCAGTATAACATCTTAGCTTGTATTCTTGCCCCGTCGCCTCAGCAAGCAATTCCTCGATATATCTACTGTTTTCTTCCTTCTCTATTGCTGCAACGTAGAATCCCTGATGAGCAGGGAATACCAGATTGACTAGGTTTTTATTCTTACTATCAAATCTGAGCTTGGTCTCCCTTAATAAGGTGAATATAGCCATTCGCTCTTTTCTAATCCTCTTCAGCAGATCTTCCCAAACCTTATTACTGTTCACTCTTTGAGAAGCTATATTTATTGGCTTGGTATCTCCAGTATTGTCCCTTTCCTTTGCTAATCCTTTTGGTTCTTCCACCTTTTCAGCCTTTATGACTTTTTCCTCTTCAGCTGCACTCTCCCGGCTTGGTTGCGCAGTTTGGGTTTTATCCTCCTGCTTGGTCCCAGCTATGGAAGCATTTACATTTACATACTCTGGTGTATTGGCTCTAGGAGCATTGGTAACAGGTATTCCACGGGCTATCTGCTTCTCAAGAACTGCTATCCGGTCTATTAGATCCTCCATGGAATTACCGTCTTGAGGCCTGCATATCTTTATTATGGCCATCTCCAGCATAATTCTGGGATTGGTGTTCCATTTCATATCCGCATCCAGCGCTGAGAGGATTTCAATGGATCTTATTAACCTGGATTTATCTGCTTTGGAAGTCTGTTGCTTATATTGTTCCAAAGTGCTTTGGGAAACATCCAGAAGTCTCGTAGGATCATCGCATATTCCTACTACTAAT
>JAWLDD010000043.1:2603-6826 GCA_041686815.1 Candidatus Atribacteria bacterium
CGCATATGATTGATTAGATCTTTTACAAATACTGAAATATCCCTTCCCTGTTCCACCAGATCATCTATTTGCATTAGGAGTGAGGGAATATCCCCCTCCATAATATTATTTACTACATCAAAAAGAAATTCCCTGCCTGCGGTACCTAAAATAGATAAAACGTCACTTTCCTTTATGGTAGTGCCGCAAAAGCTAATGCATTGGTCCAAAAGGCTAATGGAGTCTCTCATACCTCCTTCAGACCATCGTGCAATGGTCTCTAGCGCACCTTCTTCCACCTCAATGCCCATTCCCTCAGCTATGGTTCTTAGCCTGCTTACTATAACTCTGAGGGTTATCCGCCTAAAGTCATACCGCTGACATCGGGATAAAACTGTGGCAGGTAACTTGTGGGGTTCAGTTGTGGCCAAAATAAACACTATATGCTGGGGAGGCTCTTCTAGTGTCTTTAGAAAGGCATTAAAGGCCGAAGTTGAAAGCATATGAACTTCGTCCACTATGTATACCCTGTATCGGCCTGCCGATGGGGGATACTTTACCTTATCGCCAATCTCACGAATATCATCTACTCTGTTATTGGATGCCGCGTCAATCTCAATGACATCCATATTGTTCTCAGACTCTATGACACTGCATACATGGCAGTGCCCGCAAGGATTTCCATCTTCGGGATCCAGACAGTTTATGGCTTTGGCAAAGACCTTGGCGGTACTGGTTTTCCCCGTCCCTCTGGGACCACAAAAAAGATAAGCATGGGAAATACGCCCGCTAGTAATCTGATTTTTCAAAATACGAATTACATGATCCTGCCCGACCACTTCATCAAATGTACCAGGTCGCCATTCACGATATAATGCAGTATACTCCATAGGATCACCGACTTTCACATTCAAGGTTTTGTTTCTATAGCTGCATTTATTATACCACAAAAGCATATCATGTGTAGTGCAAAAAATCCCAAAAATAAATATAAGCCATGATAAACATGGCTTATAGAAAATTATAGCCGTGCACCTATCTTCGACAAGACACTCACAGGCGGGAACCGAGTAGTTAACTCCGGTCAGGCGCCCCTACGGCACACGAAAGTGTTCACTTACTGCTGCTTCCTTCCGGACCTGACAGGGTTCATGAATTTTCGTTGCGTAGGACCCAACCATCCTCATCACTTGCTCGGGCCATGACCCCACAAGTACGAGCCTAGGATAGGGCTTCAATCCTGCTATAGCGGATTGCAGGTTATAGGGCACCGCTACCTCCCCATCTAGCACGGCAAACTTATTGACTATTATTATTATGCTTATCTCCCATATTTATATTCAAAAAAATAATATGAATAATTACGAACCTTTTTAAATGGTCATAATATAATGGAAGTTAGCAAGTATCATTCTACTATGCTTAACAGAGTTTTTCAAGTGTTTTTTTATGGATGCATTGCCAAGCAATATTTTAGGATATTGACGATTTTTTGAGAAACAATGTTAAACAATGCCGACCATAGTGTATAATATAGGTATACAAGCTATATTAAGACTGTTGGGAAACCCTGATTTCTACAACCTACATAAACTGGTTTCCTTAAAATAAATAGAAAGAGGTGCGGTATATGGCAGTTAACAATCCGGTAAGCAGAGATGAGTATGGCAAGACTGTTATTGCAAACGAGGTAGTGGCGGTGATTGCAGGACTGGCAGCTTCTGAGATTCCCGGTGTAGCCTCTATGTCCAGTGGTTTTGTAGATGATATTACATCCACTTTGGGAATGAAGAGTTCAAAGAGAGGCGTAAAGGTTGATCTAGTTGATGACGTAGCCACCATCAGCGTCAGCATTGTAGTGGATTACGGTGTAAGGATACCCGATGTAGCTGATAAAATCCGATCCAGCGTTATCGAAGCTGTCCAAGGGATGACTGGCTTAACGGTAGACGCAGTAAATATCTATGTTCAAGGTGTACATCTAAACAAAGACGGAAAAGATTCCGGCGGGGATGACTAATCAACGACAGATAAAGGCCCCTTAACCTTATCAGGTTGAGGGGTCTAATAATCTTTTATCCAGCATGGTGTTGCGCTTGGTTATTCTATTGTTGTTTATGGCTATGCCTATAGCCTTCTCAGTGCCTACAATAACGAAAATATTACGGGCACGGGTAATGCAGGTATACAAGAGATTCCGCTGTAGCATCATAAAATGCTGGGTAGTGAAAGGAGCCACCACTATCTTGTACTCGCTTCCCTGGCTCTTATGGACTGTAGTAGCATAGGCCAGCATGATCTCGTCTAGCTCGGTGCTGTCATATTCAATTATGCTTCCATCAAAATCAATGTATATGACTTTATCCTCTAGATCAATGTCTCTGATCCTGCCGATATCTCCGTTGAAAACGTTCTTGTCGTAATTGTTACGTATTTGCATTACCTTGTCCCCAACCTTATAGACGTTGCCTCCATATTTAATGAAATGGTTATTCTTATTTAAAGCTTCCTGTAATACTCTGTTCATATTTGCGGCTCCTGTATCTCCTCTTTGCATGGGACATAGCACTTGGATGTCGTCTATAGGGTCTACCTTATAGTAGTTAGGCAGCCTGGTAGTACATAGCTCGCGGATCTCATTTACTATTTCCTCAGGTTCTTCCCTCTTAATGAAGAAAAAGTCTCGATTTTTTCTGCCCCTTAAAACTGGAAACACTCCTTGGTTTATTCTATGGGCGTTTGTTATTATAGCGCTATTTTGGGCTTGTCTGAATATCTTGGTTAGCTTTACTACATTCACCTGCCCTGACTCTATTATATCGGACAATACATTTCCAGCTCCAACTGAAGGCAATTGGTCTACGTCGCCTACCAATATTACGGTGGTCTGGTCTCTCACGGCTTTTAGCAGGTTGTACATTAGGATTATATCCACCATAGAGGTTTCGTCGATTATTAAAACATCACATTCCAGAGGATTGTTTTCTACGTTTCGCATATATCCTTGAGGAGGTTTATATTCCAGCATTCTATGAATGGTCTTGGCCTCTCTACCGGTGGTTTCGGTCATCCTCTTTGCAGCTCTGCCTGTAGGAGCTGCCAAATATATCTTGGCACCCATCCTCTCAAAAATTTCTATTATGCCTTGGATGGTAAAGGTTTTCCCAGTTCCCGGGCCTCCTGTCAGCACCATAAACTTGGACTTAGCTGCGGTTTTTATGGCCTGACGCTGAGTCTCATCATAGCTAATCCTTTTTTCTCTTTCGATTCTATTGATAATGCCATCCACTTCATTAATCTTAAAAAAAGTGGGCATAGAGACTATTTCCTTGATTCGCCTTGCTACGCCTACCTCACTATGATAAAAGGGTGGCAGATATAGGGCTTGCTCATCTTGAATCAAAGAACCCTCCTCCACCATCATATCTATGGATTCCTCTATCCTTTCCCTATCCAGTGACAGTGCCTTAATGGTCTCCTCTATAAGCTGGCTGCGGGTAGCAAAGCAATGACCTTCATTGGAAAGCTGATTCAATATATAGAGTATGCCCGAGCGGCATCTCTGTATGGAATGGGCATCAAATCCTAACTTTTGGGCAATGGTATCAGCAGTTCTAAATCCTATGCCCCATATATCGTCAGCCAGCCGGTATGGATTCTCCCGAACTACCTCTAGGCTTTCATTTCCGTAAGTCTTGTAGATCTTAGCCCCGTGGGATGTAGAGACACCATGGGATTGGAGAAACAACATGATGTTTTTCACTTCCTTCTGTTCCTGCCAAGCTTTTTTAATCATCTCTATTCTTTTAGGCCCAATTCCAGGCACCTCTGTCAATCTATGGGGCTGCTCCTCTATGATATCGATGGTATCCTTGCCAAATACCTTTACGATTCGCTTGGCGTTGACAGGGCCAATACCTTTGATAAGCCCGCTGCCCAGGTATTTCTCGATACCCGCTACGGTGGCAGGAAGCTTTTCCTCATATCCGCTAGCTACAAATTGCTTGCCGTATCTGCTGTCTACCTTCCACTCTCCCCTTAGAGAGACTATTGCCCCTACATGGACAGAAGCCATGTTGCCTACAACGGTAACCAGATCATAATAGCCTTTGCTCTTTAGCTTTAGGACGGTGTAGCCAGACTCCTCGTTGAAATATGTGATTCGCTCCACGACACCGCTTAAATACTCCATAACTGCCCTCCTGATAAGGTAATAGGTGAAACCTCCTCATTTATTGAGAATC
>JAWLDD010000043.1:6836-11613 GCA_041686815.1 Candidatus Atribacteria bacterium
TGAGAATCTGTAATTATATTCTATATTTTAACTTAATTTTATCGTCAGGGCAAACTCTGTGAGCACAAGACATTTGAGTTAACGATATACAATACTGCATATGAAATGAACAGAGATTTTGGTGAGAATTTTGTGTTTCTACAATAAAAAATGATATGGGATAAGCACATTCCCATATCATTTTTTGTACAAAACATTATAAGCTTCTATCCATTAAGCACTTTGACAAACTCTGGCTGCTTCCTCAGCTGCAGAGGCAGCGTCTGCTCTGTAGATGTCAGCACCGATGCTCTTGCAGAAATTCTCGGTTACAGGTGCGCCACCTACCATAATGGTTACCTGATCCCTTATTCCTGCTTCCTTGGCAGCTTCTACCACGTTCTTCATCTCAGTCATGGTAGTGGTCAGTAGTGCGGAACAGGCAATGACTTGTGCATCGTGCTCTTTGGCTGCTTCAACAAATTTTTCTGGGGGTACGTCGATACCCAAATCGATTACTTCCAGGCCTCTACCTTCCATCATCATCTTTACAAGGTTCTTGCCTATGTCATGGAGATCACCTTTTACAGTGCCGAGTACTACTTTGCCTATGGACTCTACACCGCTCTCGGTTAGAACAGGCTTCAAAATCTCCATTCCCGCATACATGGCTCTTGCAGCAATAAGCACTTCGGGTACATAGACTTCATTGTTCTTAAATTTCTCACCAATGATGCTCATGCCGTCCAGCAATCCTTCATTTAGGATTGTTTTAGCTTCGATGCCTTCATCTAAAGCCTTTTGAACCAATTCTTTTACATTTTTTGCTCTTCCCTGCTGTAGATATGCAGAGATCTCATTTAATAAACTCATCATTCGGCCTCCTTAAATTTGTATTTTCCCCTAGAATCTCTAAATTTACCGGGGGTAACACCGACAAACTTTTTAAATACCTTGGAAAAATAGCTTTGATCTTCAAAACCAACCATATTAGAGATATCTATAAGATTTATATTTTCATTTAAGAGCAGTTGTTTGCTTCGTTCTACTCTAATTTGGTTTACATAGGTATTAAAATTACACTTCATATCATCCTTGAATACTTTGCTAAAGTAGGATGGGCTTAGGTATACATGGGAAGCTACCTCTTCTAGTGTAATTTTTTTCATATAGTTTTCCTTTATATAGTTTACTGCTTTATATATTACATCCACGTGTTTGATATCTTTAAAATTAAACACGCAGTCGGTAAACCTAACCATTATTTTGGACAGCCAGTATGTCAATTCCTCTACAGTCTTAAATCCATGGATGGTGTTCAGATATTTGTAGTTGAGACCGAATATCTGTTCCACATCGGCTCCTCCCTCCATGGCAGCTCGAGACAGCAGTACAATCAGTTCCAGCACCCTGGCCTTTATGGTTTCAAAATCTCCTCCTGTGGAAAAGAAGATATGGCCCAGTACTTCGTTTAAAATTGTTTGAGCACCTTTCTTATCCCCTAATGCTATACAGGATAGCAGCTCCTTTTCCTTTTCAAAAGGATAACCTGCAGTATCCGGCTCATTACCAGCCATGGTCTTAATACCATGAATGTATTGAGATATATCGGACTGGTGGTAATGCAGCTCGGCTTGTTCCAAGTATTGCAGATATTCAGCGTCGGAGATGTGGGCAGCTACCATAAACAGTATCTCCGAGAGACTGGTAACCCTATCCGGAGGAATTACCTGCACATATTCAAGGTTTTGCCTTAGTTTATCCAAATTTTCCTTCTTTATATGGTTCTTTAGCAAAAGGTCATCTATCAAGAAGTCATCGGGGTCCACCATGAGAGCAGGTCCACTTATGAGATATCCCCTAACAATTCCACCGGAAGCAATAGGCGATGCCCAGTGAACCAAACCCATCGGGCAGAAGAAAATATATTTACCCCCGAATCTTTCGGCTTGGTAACCTCCATATAGATGTACCCTTGCACAGTAATCATCTTGGGCGTTCAACAGCTTCCTTACTTTGTTGCAGAATTTGCATGCTTCTCCAGAGTATCCGATGCTATGGAGAAATCCACCATCAGTGTCTATTATACTTATACCTACACCGGTAGCACGATTATAGTGTTCTATGGCTTTAATCGCTGTGTCTATATCAAAACCGATGTCGTCCTCTACTGCTACTGCTCCATTCCATAAAGTCATGAAATCACACTTTCTGCAGTTTATTAAGTATATTATAATAAACTGCAATACATAAGTAAATAGAAAGCATGTTTTGTACCTTTATGATATCATGCTCCCTACTTTTGGTATTGAAAAATCTTATTATTTTTTGTGTTTTATGGCGATTTAACCATACTGCAATCTACACATCAAAATACATAGAGTCTACATACTCAGTTTGAAATTCAGGTGTTGATGAAAGCTCTACATACTCTGCCATGGCTTTTATGGTATCGGTCCTTTGGTATTCTTGGGATGATAGCAGGGATAATATGGCTCCAGTACCAGCTCCATTGCCTATGGCTATAACTTTTTCCTCCAGCTTTGATGGTATTAATCCTATCCTGGCAGCATTCCTCTTATCTATATAGCTACCAAAGCCTCCTGCCAGATATAGGTTGGCTATTCTATCTACGTCCTCTCCCATCCTATTGATGAGCACCTTGATACCTGCTGCAATAGCAGCCTTAGCCAATTGAATTTCCCTTACATCCTTCTGGGTTATCACTATGGGTTCACCGGTTCCGCTGGCTTCGGTATCAGCAATAACAAAGGCCGTCAACCCGTCCACCTGGGTCAACCTATGGGCTAGCTTTTGTCCAACCTCCGATTCTATCTCATCCTCGTCCAGAAGTCTGCCTGTCTCATCCACTATACCTGCATCCAATAGCATCGCCAAAGCATCCACAATGCCAGAACCGCAAATGCCCAGAGGAGCTCGATCATTTATGGTGGTGTATTTTAATCCATCTCCGTCCAGCATAACGTTATTGATGGCTCCACTGACTCCGCCCATTCCATGCCTGATATTTGCCCCTTCAAAGGCAGGACCAGCAGCTGTGGAACAGCATACCATTTTCTCTGCATTGCCCAGCACTATCTCACCATTGGTTCCGATATCTATGATTAAGCTCAAGTCCTTATTTTTATCCATACCCGTAGCCAAAATGCCAGCCACCACATCGGAGCCAACATAGCCCGAGATATGTGGAAGCATAAACACCCTAGCAGCTGAGCCCAGGCTTAAGCCTATATCATGGGCTGGATATACTCCTGATTGGGTGTCAGCGGGTGTAAAAGGCGCAGATGCAATATGCTCAGGAGTTATTCCCATAAAAAGGTGCCCCATAATGGTATTGCCTGCTATAGCTATGTTGTAGATATGGTCTATGGAGATATTATTCTTATTGGCAAGTTTATTTATCATATCTGAGATTTGCTGTACTATTCCCTGTCTTAACCTGGCAAGACCGTGGCTGCTTTCCATGGCATGCTGAATTCTGGATATAACATCCCCTCCGTAGGACCTTTGAACGTTAAGAGCGGATAGTACATCAACCTGCTCTCCTGTAATAAGGTTGACCAGATAACATACTACGGTAGTGGTACCTATGTCCACTGCTACACCATAAGCGCTGTTGGATGTATCTCCACTATCCACAGCCAGTATATGGTCGCCATCGTAGGTAGCCGTCACCTTGAACTCCGAATCTCTTATGATTTGAGGCAGCTTTCTTATTAGAGATACATGGACTTTTGGCCTTTCTATCTCCAGTGCATCGGCCAAACGCCTGAGATCATCCCTCTGATCATCCACAGTGGGTACATCCAATTGCACAAATTTCTTGGCGATTCGGGGCGAGATATCCACAGAATACTCCATTGCTGTGGACATAATCCTGGCTCCCTCCGTATAATCTTTGACTACTACCTCTACATCTCCATTTATTTGGGTCATACAGGCCAAGCGATAGCCTTCTTGTTTTTCACTTTGGGATAAAAACCTGGATTCGGAATCCGTCATATCCGATACCTTTCCCTTTAATATCCTCACCTTGCACTTGCCGCATATCCCCTTACCTCCGCAGGGAGCTTCGATAAAGATACCATTTTGATGAAAGACCTCCATGAGGATACTGCCGCCATGGCAATTTACAGTTTTCTTCTCTCCGTCCAACAAAATACTTACTGTATACTGCTCCATGTTCATCGCTACCTCGCCTTCCTTTCTTAAATCCACTTTATACCCCCTACAGCTCTGGCCGTAACCAGGGTTTCTAGCAGCAATTCTCTTGTTGATTGGGCATCTTGATCAGATTCAGAACCTTGAGAGTCTATGACATTTATATGGGTATAATTCTCATCCACCTGGATGGATATATCCCATTCACCAGCACCTCTTGCTCTAGCCAGTTGCTCTGCTATGTCCTTTGCCTCCTCTTTAGCCCACTTTACAGCCTCTTTATAGCTATCAAAGTTCATCTTTACCCTTGATGAAAAGCAATCAAAGACCTCTGCACCTGCCATGGTGTATCTAGGCTGAATAACAATCCTCTCCTCCACCGAGATGCTTCCTGTAATGGCACCAACAGCATTGGCCACTGCAGCGTGTTCCTCTATAATACATGCAGTGTTTAGCCCTTTGGCCACATCTGGCAGGTATACATGTATAGGTGCTCCTATGCCCACCAGGGTAAATTCTGTTGCCAATCCAAAGTTTATATAAGGATTTATACTCTTGTCGGAATCCCTGTATCCCAAAAGAATCATCTGCTCCAATTCAGGACTCATATCGTCTT